>CAZEQP010000072.1:0-9697 GCA_964514345.1 uncultured Candidatus Obscuribacterales bacterium | reverse complement strand
ATTATAAGATCCGTGTTAGAAAATTCAAGGATGGAACTTATACCTCTTAGGAAGGAAATAACACTACTTAAAGCTTATTTAGAACTGCAAAAATTACGGTTTGGAAAAACGTTTGAATACGTGATGCATGTGGATCCCGATTTAGACCAGGAAAATACGCTTATACCTCCAATGCTTTCGCAACCTTTTATTGAAAACGCATTGGAGCATGGAATGAAAGATTTAGATAACGGCGGCTTAATTGATATTTTAGTGACACTACAGAATGACTGCTTGTTGCTTGAGATAAAAGATAATGGAAAAGGCATGGAAGCCCAAGAAGGTAAAATGAATCAGTCGTTGGCAACGCAAATAACCAAAGAGAGAATAGAATTAATGAACAGGGGCAATAAATTAAAAACCATTTTCACCATTGACGAAGCTTATCCAACGGAATTAAGAAAAGGTGTTAAGGTTTGTTTCACCATCCCAATGCAACTTTTGTATAAATAATTGCAAGCTATTTTTTTTATAATTTACACTGCTTACCTTTATTCTGTTTATGAACAAAACTAAACTGCTTATTATTGACGATGAAGAAAATGTTAGGAATGCTATTCGGCAGCTCGTAACTAATTATTGTTCCAATGCCATTGTTGTTGGCGAAGCAGATAGCGTGAAGACGGGGGTGAGTGCTATACAACAGCTCCATCCGGATATTGTTTTATTGGATGTTGACATCAAAGATGGCAGTGGTTTTGATTTGCTGGGGCAATTTCCTGAGCCTGCATTTGGAGTTATTTTCATAACAGGTTATGAAGAATATGCAGTAAAAGCATTCAGGTTTTCGGCACTGGATTTTCTGCTTAAACCCATTGATCCTGACTTGCTTCAATCGGCTATTCAAAAAGGTAGTGAACACCTTGCTAAATATAGACTTGCTCAACGATTTGATTCCTTTCTGCATAATGTAAATCAACTCTCTAAAGGCAATAAAAAAATCGCAGTCAATATAAAAGACAAGCCGGTGCTCATTGTGCAGGGAAGCAACGACAAACTGGTACGTCCGGAGGGAACAATCGATCTTTTCAAGAGGTTGGCAACCAAAGATAAAAAGATTGTTTTAATCCCTGATGCAGAACACCTAATTTTTGAAGAAGCCCAGTTTAAACAGAAGGATATCGACACGGTCGTATCCTGGATTCAATCGCACATGAAAATGCAGATTACTAATTCAACAGATAAAGGGGACGGTTAGTAAAAAATGAGCAGACTACAGAAATTAAGTCTTAATTTCGCTTTGAGTATTTGTCTTGCCACAATGAGCATAAATTATTGCCATGCCAAACCCACAACCGCTCTGCCTCCTGCCAATACTGTCATGGCCCAGGGCAAGGCTTGTATGACTCAAGCCAAATGGGGAGAGGCACTGAAATATTTTTCAAAACAACTGGAAGTCAAATCCACTGACGGTGAATGCCACTACTTGATGGGCAAATGCTATCTGAAAGCCAAAGACCCTACTCATGCCAGAAAACATTTTCGTCTTGCCATTCGCTACGGCAAAGGTTCTTTATTTGCTAAGAAAGCCAATGATGAGCTTCTGGCTATGCCTGGCGATCACACAAAGCCACGCATGGGATTTGATACAAGAATGCTCGCCTCCTTATTTGGTTTTGCTCGTGAACGTGGAGCAGGTGGGACAGCCAAACCCACTGTCATCAATTTTTATGCAGCCTGGGCTGCCCCTTGCAAAAAACTGGATGACGTTTTGACCAAATATAAACAAACACACGCCTCAGATCTGACTTTTATGAGAGTAGATGTGGACGATCCCAAAAATGACCAACTGGTTGATCAATATGAAGTAAGCCCGGTTCCCACAGTCGTTTACCTCAACGATGAACGTGAAGTGGTCTCTTACAGCGTAGGATTTTCAGGAGAGACAAGCGTCCAGAATAGCATCAAGAAGATTCTAAAAGGTGATGCCCAGTAATAAATTCGCATTTCTTCAGGCCGTTTTATTATGCTTGTTTATTCTGGTGCCGCCTCAGGCTGACTCAATTCCTTCTCAAAAAATTCAAAGTTCTGTCTGGATTCTTTCTTGTTCGGTCAGTAATTTCAAAATAAAAGAACTGGATGCACCACATTATCCGGCCGCATCGGCAAGCAATCTTGCCCTGTCGCTTCAGGATCTTGAACCAACGCAAAAATGCTGCAAACTGGAAAATGAACTGGCTACCCAAAGTGAGATTTTAAACAAGCTGGATGCCGGCTGGTTGTCTCAAAATTCCCGGAGCCTGGATAAAGTCTTTATCCTTTTGTCTTTGCCTTGCTTTCCCAGTGAACAAAAGAAAGAAGTGTTTCTCCTGCCTTACGACACGGATCCAAGAAATCTGGATAAGAGCGCTATTCGACTTGAACAAATCCTGGACACAATATCCAGAATAAAGGCAAAAAATGTAGTGGTGATTATTGAAACTCCCTTTGCCGGTGCTGTGGAAGCGATTGGGGCAGATGAAACCTGGTTCGGCACATACAATCTTGTTGTGACTGAAAAGCTGGCTAGCAAAATTGAAAAGATGAAAAATCTGACCCTCATCATTTCAAGCAAAGACAATCAACCGACAACCTCAGGTGTTTTTTTTAAAATATTTGCTCAAGAATTGAGAAATCTGCCCAGTGCAATTTCTTTATCCGGTCTCTTTGAAAGAGTGAAAATAAAAACAATGGAAGAGACCAAATTAAATTGCAAAGTATGCAAGGGACAGATTCCGGTTCTTTACGGAAAGTCGGCGGCAAAAAGTATAATTCTGGGCCCGAGTTGCCTTATTCCTTCAAGTTCGAAATAATTGGCTCTTTGTAGGCCTCCTGTCAAAGCGTTCAGTATTATTCAGACAACATGTCAATATCAGTCTTAATCGTAGACGATCAAGAAATAGTCCGGGTGGGACTGAAAGTGGTTTTGGAAAAAAATCCATCCACCCCCGGTCAGCCTGAGATTGAAGTCATAGGAGTAGCCCAGGACGGCTTAGATGCCCTTGAAAAGCTGGAAACACTGAAACCTGACGTGGTTGTTATGGATATCGGACTTCCCTTCATGGACGGGGTGGAGGCGACCAGCAAAGTAAAGAGCAAATATGAAAATATAAAAGTGGTCATGCTCACTTCTCATAGAGACGACCGTCACATTTTTGCCGCACTGGCAGCAGGAGCCGACGCGTATTGCTTGAAAGAAACCTCAGGCGACCAGCTGGCTTTTGCCGTGCGCTCGGTTTATGACGGAGCGGCCTGGTTAGATCCACTCATAGCCCGGCGTCTTTTGAGTGCCTCTTTGAGTAATCTTAAAGCGCTTGACGCGGCTAAAGTGAGGAGTCAAGACGACAAAGACAAAAACGAAAATAAAAAAGACATAGAGTCTTTATCAAGCCGTGAGCTTGACGTTTTACGCCTGGTGACAGACGGTCTGACCAATCAGGAAATTGCTGAAAAACTGGTGCTGAGCGTAGAGACTGTAAAAACTCATATGCGTCATATCATGGAAAAGCTGCGTGTTTCAGATCGCACTCAAGCTGCGGTTAAAGCTATGCGTGAAGGACTTTTTGATATTTAAATGGCAAAAGAAAGAATTGAAAAAGACTCAATGGGACAGATGTCGGTTCCCGCCGATGCCTACTGGGGAGCCAGTACCCAAAGGGCTGTGCTCAATTTTCCCATCAGCAATTTGCGCTTTGAGCGAAGCTTCATCAAAGCTTTAAGTCTGATCAAATATTGTGCCGCCAGTGTAAACACGCAAGAAGGACTGTTCGATGAAAAAACAGCCGGTGCAATTTTTCAAGCCAGTCTGGAATCGGCAAATGGAAAATTCGACGATCAATATGTAGTTGATGTTTTTCAAACCGGCTCAGGTACTTCCACTAATATGAACGCGAATGAAGTAATCGCAAATAGAGCCATTGAAATTTTGACCGGACACACAGGTGACAGCAGCACAAGAACATTGATTCATCCAAATGATCATATTAATGCCGGCATGTCTTCAAACGATGCCATTCCCACAGCCATTCATATTGCCGCTCTTCTGGATATCAAAGAAAAACTGGAGCCGGCTTTGAAAACACTGCACGACGAGCTTCAGGCAAAAGCCGAAAAATTCATGCCTGTAATAAAAACAGGTCGCACTCATTTGCAAGACGCCACCCCCATACTTCTGGGTCAGGAATTTGCCGGTTATGCCGGTCAAATTGAACGCGCGCTTGAGCGATTGCAATATGCAAAAGAAAGATTATCTCAGGTCGCTCTTGGAGGAACCGCAGTTGGTACCGGAATCAACACAAGCAAAAAGTTTGCTCCTTCGGTCATAAGCCTTCTCAATAAAGAGCTTGACTTAAATCTGAAAGAAACCTCCAATCATTTTCAGGCCCAGAGCACAATAGACGAAATTGTGGATACTTCGGGAGTGTTGAAAACGATTGCCATAAGCCTTTTAAAAATAGCCAATGATATACGCTGGCTTTCTTGCGGTCCCAGAGCCGGATTCGGTGAAATTCAGCTTCCTGCCGTGCAACCGGGCTCATCTATAATGCCGGGCAAAGTCAATCCTGTGATTGCCGAATCTTGCACTATGGTCTGCGCTCAGGTCATAGGCAATGATGCCACTATTAATATAGCCGGACAATCGGGCAATTTTGAATTGAATGTGATGCTGCCTGTTGCCTGCTATAACCTTTTGCAGTCAATTAATTTGCTCGCCAATGCTTCTTTGAATTTTTCCACCAAATGTATCGCCGGAATAGAAGCGACAAAAAAAGGTCCCCAGATGGTGGAATCAGGACTTTCACTTTGTACCGCTCTTGTGCCAGAAATTGGTTATGACGCAGCTGCTAAAATTGCGCATCTGGCTTATGAAAGCGGTAAATCAATAAGAGACGTGGCTTTTGAGGAAACTAAACTGTCCTCAAAAGAGCTGGAATCTCTGCTTGATCCTTTCAAAATGACCGAAAACGGGTAAAGTAGAAATAGCTCTTCTTAACAGGTGAACAGCTATGGGACATAATCGGTTTCTTTCTTTTATAGCGCCTGGCCTTCTTTTGCTTGCTTTAGTGGGCTTGCAATTCATAAATATTCCGACCGCCAAATCTACATATAAGGTAGCGGTGGAAACTCAAGCCAACAATAGTATGTTTCCTTCTGGCTGGACTGAAGCGCCGGGTTACGGCAGAGCTGCTTCACTTTCGCCTGCCTATGTAAAAGCTTCACTGAATCAAGTAGCCGAGTCTGTTAGAAAGTATCCTGAAAAGCTTATCGCCAGGAACTTAAATCGAGTGTACGTCCTGGATGAGCTTGATTTTTATGGAGGAACTTGCGCGGCAAGCAATAGTCCCGACACTGTTTATTTGAAACATCCAAAATATAAAACAGGCAGCTGCCAGCGTTTAGACTTCCATTTTCATACAAGATTCTCCCGCATCCTCAAAAATAATTATGAAAACCTCTTTGATGAGCAAAAGTGGATGGCATGCAATCCTGAAAACTTTTCATATAACACAAAAGAAATGTACAAAAGTAAAGCAGGGGACGCCGATCTGTATACTGCCGATTTTGAAAACGGCTTTTTGTGCCGGTTTGCTCAGACAGACCTGACTGCAGATTTTTCAGTGACCGCCGCCCATTTGTTTTCTGGAAACGACAAGATCTGGCAACTGGCTGAAAAATATCCCCGAATCAAACAAAAATGCGATTTGACCATCGAATTTTTCCACAAATTAGATCCTTCTCTGGATAAAGACCATTTCCTAAACCTCTCCAAAAAGCGCAAAAAACCGTGCTGTTAGGTTTTTCAATCACCCTTACGGGGTGATAAGAACCTGAAAATCGCACGCAAATCAACCTTGCGTGTAATAGAGAAATTGCCCCGAAGCGGATATGACTGTAATAAGAGGGTCAGACGCAATCGGGACGGTAGCAATATGAACTGCATAGCGGAAACAAATTCAGACACAAACGCCATTCGCCTGCTTATTGCCGAGGATCACGAAGTGGTCCGGTTGGGACTGAAACTTTCACTGCAGGGCTATAACGATTTACATGTGGTGGGAGAAGCTTCAAGCGGATCAGATGTAATTGACAAAGCCGCCCGCCTCAAACCCGACGTAATTATCATGGACATAGGTCTGCCCGGTATAGACGGCATCAGCGCCACCAATCAGATAAAAAAACAATATGACTCCAAAGTGCTCATATTGAGCAGTCATACTGACGAAAGCACCATAATGGCCGCTTTTCGGGCAGGAGCAGACGGTTATTGCGTAAAAGACTCGGCCGTAGATAATGTGCGCACGGCTATCCAGACTATTGCCGGCGGAGGAACCTGGTTACAGGACGAGCTGGCAATTAAAGCTTTCCGCACAGTGCACGGCAAACAATTTGCTGATACTAAGCGCTATTCGATTCTGCCTGAAAATGAACTGGAAATATTGAATCTGATTATGGAAGGCGCATCAGTGCAAGAAATCGCAGCAAATTACAATATGACCGAAAGCGACATCTATTCATATATGACACAAGTTTTGCACCGTGTAGCCTCGGGAAAATCAAGCAAAGATTCAGGACCACATTCAAAACGCATCACTTCAGAACACGAACTGGCCCGCATTTGCGATGCTTGCAATACACCGGCGCTCAGTAATATGGATAAATGCGGTGAGTGCGGTGCATCGACAAAAATGAACGAATTAATAGGTTCAATTTTTGCCGACCGTTACGAAATTCTATCTTTACTGGGTTATGGAGCCGGAGGCTCTGTCTATAAAGCCAGACACAGATTTATGAAAAATCTTGTGGCAATAAAAATATTGCACGCCAGTCACATGCAAGAGATTCAATTAATGCAGCGTTTTTCTCTGGAAGCTCAAGCATTGAGCAAATTGAAACACCCCAATATAACGAGCATTATAGACTTCGGCATAAGTCAGAACGGCTCCGCTTTTATGATCATGGATTTTATCGAAGCCAAAAGTCTTTCCAAAATAATTGATGAGCATGGCTTACTGACGCTGGAACAAGCACTGCCCATATTCAAACAAATTTGCGACGGTTTGCAATTCGCGCATGATCAAGGTGTGATTCACCGGGATCTCAAACCGAACAACGTTCTGGTATCAAATTTCGGCACACCCGACATGGTGGTAAAAATTGCCGATTTTGGCACGGTAAAACTTTGCAAACCGCTGGTCAACAATAATGTGGTGGCAACAGAAATGGGTCAGGTATTCGGAAGCCCTTTATATATGAGCCCTGAACAATGCCGCGGACAAGAGCTTGATTACACCTCCGACATTTATTCTATGGGATGTCTCATGTATGAGTGCCTGGTAGGTCTGCCTCCTTTTGTAGGCAAATCAGTGATTGAAGTCATGTATAAGCATATGCATGAAGAAACACCGCATATCGCCGACACCGACCCGGGAGCTCACTTGAACGACTTTTGTCAGGGATTGATTATGAAAGCTTTGAACAAAGACAAATCCATGCGTTACAAATCAATGGCTGAGCTGAAGACTTATTTGTCCGGTGTGGTGATCGAATAACATGACTATTTGACTATTGTCGGTGAGGGAATTTCACAAAGAAAATACTTTTTTCTCCGTCGCTCTCACAACCGATCTCGCCTTCATGTTCTTCAACCAGTCTTTTGCAAAGATAAAGGCCCAGTCCTGAAGAATGGAGATATTTTTTCCCAGGCAAACTTCGCTTAAAACGGGTGAATATAATCGATTTTTCTTCGTCGCCAATTTGCGGTCCTTGATTTTCGATTGAAAAAACAAAATGATTTTCCCGGCAAGAAAATTCAAGAGTAATAGTGCTGCCGGCTTTGCCGAATTTGACTGCATTTTGCAATAAATTGGACACTATTCTGTTGAATGCGATTGAATCAACACTGGCAGTGAACGACTTTGGAAATCCTTTGCGTTCGATTTTCATTTTGGCACTTTCAACGAAGAATTTGAAGTTATCCAGCACTTCGTTGATTATGCGAATTATATTAACTTTTTCCAGACAAAGCTTTCTGTCCTCTCTTTCCAGATTATAAACTTCAAGCATATTGCTCAGCATAAGCAGTAAAGATTGATTACTGCGCCGCAAAGACAAAAGAGAACCATAGTAAGGCTCAGGCAAAATGTTTTCAGCCCCGGTCAATATACCAGTGAGAACTTGCTGCTCACCGACAAGCGGATTTTTCAAATCATGAGCAAGTGCGGCAATAAACTCGTCACGCTGCATTTTTGCTTTCACTTTCTCAGTAATGTCAGTAAGCAAAAGCACATACTCTGTTCTACCGCTTAACAGCCCTTGAAGGGGCAAGAAACACACTTCTGCAAAAAAATCATTTTTACTCTGATTGAAGATTCTATTGATTTTGAATTCGTCTATCTTAAAAGAGCTGTTTTCTGCAATAGCATCACTAATTTGAAGTTGGTTAAGCTCAGGCAGTAAGTCTTGCAATTTCATGTTTAAAAGCTCGGCTGCACTGGTTTGAGCGGCGCTGGCGAAAGCTTCATTTACTGATAGAATGTTCTTTTCATTGTCAATGCGGACAATATAAAGACAAGAGTGCTGCAGAATTTCATTGAGCACTCGATGTTCTATTTCCAGAGACTGAAGCGACATTTTTTCAAATTTTTTGCGCTCTATGGCATGCATCAAAACGCGAACAAGCAAATTTCCGTAACTGGCGCTTCCTTTAATGACAAAATCTTGTGCACCAAATGTAATGGCTTCAAGGGCAAGTGCCGGATCTTTGGATGAAGTGATTATCACTATGGGCACTTCTCTGGCCAGTTCTCTTATTTGAGCCAGAGCGGAAAGTCTCACTGCATCAGGAAGATGAAGATCAAGACCGATCACATCAAATTCAATCCGGCGAAGAGTTGAGAGTGCTTGTTCTAATGTGTGACAGACATAAAACTCAAACTTGCCGGGAGCTTCAGTTTCAATAGCCGCTTGAACAGCTTTTGCCTCAACCTTATTGTCTTCGACTATCAGCAATTTGGTTTTTTGCCCCGAATTGGCAGTCTGATACGAGGTTTTATCACAGATTAGTTCTTCATTCATGACTGAAATACTGTCGCCCAGTCGATATAAACTATCCAGGAGTGAATTCATTTTTTCCTGGTTCGGCGGTTTGGACAAGTAAGAAACTATTTTCATACTTTTGGCCTTCTTAATCTCGGCTGGTTCATCTCCGCCTGAGATAATGGCGACCGGCAATTTTTTTAAGTCATCATCCGAACGAATTTCGCGCAGCACCTCAATACCGGATTTTCCCGGAAGTTTGAGGTCGAGAAAAACAATACTGGGAAGATTTGTGCCTTCGTTTTCGACACAATTCTTCAAGTAGGAAAGCGCTTCTTCGCCGGTTTCTACAACATCGATACCGCACACCATATCGTTGCGTTTAATTGCTTCTTTGGCTAATACGATATCTGCCGGATTATCCTCGACAAGCAGTATCTTCACGACATTTCCTTTAAAAAATGGATGTGCGGGACGGCATAAAATTAAAAACTTTAGATCATTTATAACATACCTGCAAGGATATGTCTAAGCTCGGACCTGTATAAAGTTTGCAATTTCGGCTATTGGTACCGTCTTCAATACTATCGAATCACTCGACCAGATTATTGCGAATAGCCTTAATAGCAGCCTGCGTACGATC
>CAZEQP010000071.1:0-9712 GCA_964514345.1 uncultured Candidatus Obscuribacterales bacterium | reverse complement strand
TGATAAGAATGAAGTGACCGATGCTCCGGGTGTCAAAGTTTTGAAATTCCCCTGCTCAGGAATGATTCAGCCACTGATGGTCGAGCAAGCGATGAAAGCCGGTGCTGCCGGTGTCATCGTATGCGGTTGCCAGATTGGTGACTGTTATTATCGCGAAGGCAATAAAATGATTCGCGAGCGTTTGCTCGGCGAGCGTCCGCCTGGTTTGAAAAAAACAGTGGACAGAAAACGCGTCCTTGCCCTCTGGCTTTCTAAGCCGCAAAAGGAAAGATTCTTGTCAGAAGCCAAAGAATTTCTCTCAGTCGTCAGAAGACTTGATATCGAAGAAGCCAAAAAGTAATTAGAAGAGGACCAACAAGTCATGGCCGCCCCTACAAAAGAACCAAAACTAACCGAAGTACAAATAATCAACCGCTGGATCTGGTTTTTTCTCTTCTATTTTGCCTGCATCATTATGATTGCCAGTTTTGGTCTTGTTGCCGAATTCTAATTCTGGATCCGGAATTCAAAGCAATGAAAATAGTAGATCTTACTCGCCCTCTTGAAGCTGTAGAGGACAAGGCTTTTCCAGCTGTTGTCCAACCTCTTCTGCGCATTCTGGCGCCGGATATAAAATTCGTCGACAACCAGAAAGGGGCAGAAATTATGATGTCTATTTTCGGTTGCAAAAAAGAAGACTTACCTGATGGCGAAGGATGGTCGGAAGAAGTGGTGACAATGTCAACTCATCTGGGCACTCATCTGGATGCTCCTTATCATTATGGAAGCAAAACAGGCAATGAAAAAGCTAAAACTATAGACCAGATAGACCTGGATAAGCTCGTGGCCCCCGCCTGCGTTTTGAACTTTTCAAAAAAGCGTGGCACATCTCAACCGATATCGGTTGAAGAATTGGAAGAGGCGCTTGACAAAATCGAATATAAAATCCAGCCTGGCGATGCTGTGCTCATTCGCACCGATCACGACAAATATCCGCTTGCTAATACCATGAAATACAACTATCCGGGTATGACGGCTGAATCAGCCAGGTGGCTTGCCGACCAGGGCGCACTCATTGGCGGCACGGATGCTGTCGGCTGGGACCGTCCTTTTCCAGCTATGATTCTGGATTATAAAAGAACCGGCGACAAAAAATATATCTGGGATGCTCATTTTGCCCACAGAGACAAAGAATTCTATGTGGTGCAACAATTGGCCAATTTGCAGATGCTTCCGCCGCACGGATTTAAAATCGGCATCTTCCCGTTGAAGCTGGTAGGCACAAGTGCGGCTCCTGCTCGTGTAGTAGCATTTATAGATCAATAAATTTGAAAATCACAGATATAAACCAGGCATTCAATCGCCAATCCACTGTAATGAAATTTTTTATTGTCTGGGTGTTCATATGCGCCGTGACTGTCATTGCACTGATTATTGGCTGCACAACCATCTTTTTGCAATATGAGCCTGACAATATGGCGCATATTCAAAAGTTAGACAACCCCAAAAGTCTTCCAGCAAAACTTTCTCCAGTGCTCGATTACAAGATGCCCCTGGGAAAAGAGTCATTTTATGTTTTTGTCCCTGAAAATTATTCTGACAATAAAAAATACGGACTCATTGTATTTGTAAATAATACAGCCCGAATGAAGCTCTTTCCGCCTGGCTGGGAGAAGGTCTTATCCAAACGAGATTTCCTTTTCATTGCGCCATTCAATAACGGAGGGGAAAGAAATATCGCCGAAAGAGAGAGCGTAGCCGCACTTGCCGCTCTTTCTATGATGGAAAAATACAATATCGATCCAAACAAGGTTTATGTTTCGGGAATTTCAGGAGGAGCTCAAGTAGCTTCGCACCTGGCTTTTCTAGAACCGGAAATATTTGCGGGGACAATTCAAAATTGCGGAACCAATTTTTACAAACCTATTAAATTTGAGACCATAGCACCAGGTACTCAAACCGGATTCGTAGAAATGTGGAATTTCGGTTGCACCAAAGAAAGTGCCGATAAAGCCAGACAAAAAGTAAAATTCGCCTTGATTGCCGGCAGCGAAGATGATGACTGGAAGTACATTCAAGAGATTTATGAAAAAGGTTTTGTAAAAGACGGCTTCAAAGCCAAATATTTCAAAATCGACGGAATGGGACGCGAAAACTGCTCGCCGGACACCCTGGATAAAGTATTAGACTATCTGGATGGTCAATAAGACTTGCTCAAGCAGGTCTTTGAACGCTGTTTTCAAACAGCAGCCTCTTTATATGAAATGTATTGTGATTGTGGTTTTCAGCCTGTGCATTGCAGTCATTACAGCTTTTTTCACTGCGCTCCCTTTTTTAGTTAAACACATCAGTCAGGACCTTGAGCATAAGCATGTCTTCACCGGCACTATAAGTAAACCTGAAGAACTTTCTTCACTGATAAATTATGACTATCCCTTTCAAAAAGAGGATTTTTTTGTTTTCGTACCCAAAACATATAAAAAACGCAAATCGCCCTTCGGTCTTGTGGTCAATATACAGGCGGTGCCTCTGATCGGGCTCATACCTGATGGATGGCAGCCGGTGCTGGAAAAACGCAATCTTTTATTCATAGCCCCATTCTATGCCGGAAATGATCGAGCCGACATCGACCGCACCAGCCTTGCCGTTCTATCCGCTCTTTTGATGATGCGTGACTATGACATAGACCCCAAAAGAGTTTATATATCTGGGCTTTCAGGCGGCGCTCGCATAGCCTCTCTTGCCGCATTTTTGCAATCTGATATTTTTAAGGGCTCTATTCAAAGCTGCGGCTCTAATTTTGCAAAGCCTGTCGTTTTTCCAAAGGGCAGAGGTTTTGACACGTCCAATATTCCTTATGTGCTTGAGTTTTTCAAACATACTGAGGAAACTTCCAGGGCAAAAGAGCGGGTGAAATTCTGCTTGATAACCGGGACTTATGACTTTCGTCGTTTTGAAGTAATGGCAATATACGAGCAGGGCTTTGAAAAAGAGAAATATAAATGCAAACTATTTGATATCCCTGAAATGGGACATGATAACTGCCCTCCCCAGACGCTTGAAAAAGTTTTAGACTATTTAGATGGAAAAACGGACTAGATTATTAAAACTGCAATTGCGCTTCGTTTCGCTTTTTGTTTTTGCAAGCGGCATTATTGGCATGGTAAACCCTTTGTTTGCCCGCTTTTCTCAATATCCGAAACTTTTCACAGTTCTGGTTCCATATTCTGTTTATCACTGGAGCCGGTCACTGACCGCCCTGTTCGGCTTTTGTCTGGTTTATCTGTCATTCAATTTGTGGAAGCGTAAACGTGACGCCTGGATTGGATCACTTGCACTCACGTGCCTGTCTCTTTTATTCATACTGTCCCGCTATGGCATTGAACGCATTCAACTTGTAGAAGATCCCGCTGTAAGCGGCACACTGGTAATATTTAGTTTGTTGCCGCATGTCGCAAGTCTTGTTCTGCTCTGGCTTTCACGCGATTTGTTTACAGTGCAAAGTGAACGGCGAAAACTTATTGTAGCGCTAAGACGCGCTGCTTTCTTAATATTATTTGCCTTCATATATGGTGCTCTGGGATTCTGGCTTTTAGAAACAAAAGACCTGGGAATGAATTTTTCATTGCCTGACGCCATCTCCCGTACTTTTCAGGAACTGACTTTTCAAAGCAGTTCGCAAGCCGCCACCCCGCATGGTAAATGGCTTTTAGAATCTATCGATATCATGGGCATCGCCGCTTTTGGATTGATTCTTCTCAATTTATTCAAGCCACTTGAATATGAGCTATCTACTTTGCCCAGAGAAAGAGCGCAGGCTAAAGAAGTGCTTGAAAAATATGGCGACAGCTCGCTTGATTATTTTAAACTCTGGCATGATAAGTCATATTTTCTCAATTCCGATAACGACTCATTTGTCGCTTATCGCACTGAAAAAAACGTGGCGATTGTTTTAGCAGATCCTGTCGGTCCTTCTGAAAAAATAGAATCGCTTACAAAATCGTTTATAGAATTTTGTCACAATTCTGGATGGACAGTGGCTTTCATGCAAGTAAGCCCTAAGAATATTGAACTATATAATAAGCTTGGACTGAATGTTTTGAAAATAGGAGAAGATGGTGTTGTAAATCTTGAAACTTTTACATCACAAACAATCAGCAAAAAAACATTCAAAGGTCCGCTTAAAAAACTTGAAAAAGAAGGCTACAAGCTGGAAAAGCTTGCCCCGCCTCACTCTGAAGAATTACTGAATGAAGTGGAAGAAGTTTCAATTCAATGGCTCAGTTTGCCTGGAAGAAAAGAAAGAACTTTTACTCTCGGTACTTTTGATCGAAATACTTTGCAGGATGACAATCTGTTTGCTCTTAAAGACAAAGAAGGAAAGATTATTGCTTTCGTCAATCAGATAAGATCTTATTCTCCAGGCGAAACAACAATAGACATGATGCGCCACCGCACAGAAGTCCCATCCGGTTCAATGGATTTTTTGTTTGCTAAAATGCTCATCATGCTTCATCAAGAAGAATACAAATATTTCAGTCTGGGACTTGCCGCCTTATCAGGTGTCGGAGACGAGCCCGACGCCAGCCTTGAAGAAAAGGCTGTGCATCTTATTTATGAACATCTTAATCGTTTTTTCTCTTACAAAGGACTGCGCGCATACAAAGACAAATTCGAGCCAGAATGGCAGGAGCGTTTTCTCATTCACGAAGGCGGACCGCCTGGATTGATTAAAACAACTCTGGCTCTTGTTGCTTTAATGGAGCCTGAAGAATGAAATATTGCATTGTACGGATATTTAACGTACAATAGCAAAAGAGGTGTTTCAAAATGGCCTTAAAAGACAAGAAAGAAGAACGACTAGAAACAAGGCTTTCGGCAGAGGCAAAGCTACAAATAGAACAAGCTGCAGCTTTACAGGGACGATCGCTATCTGATTTTGTTGTGCAGGCCGCATTAGACCAAGCTTACAGAGTCTTGGAACAACAACGAATTTTACGTCTGAATTTGGAAGAAAGTCAGATGGTTGCAAAAATGATGATGGAAGAACCAAAAATCAACCGCAAAGCGGTGGCTGCTATCAAAAGATATAAGAAAACATTGGGGAATTAGGTGGCTCTACCCACAAAGCCACTTTTCAAGATAGAGCCGTGGACTAAAAATCACGATGCTTCAGAATTCACTTCGTCCTTTTTGAGCATAAAGAAATACATACAAGAACAAGCCGCAAGAGATATTTCAAGTTTTTCTTCGGCTGTGTTCGTCCTGGTCGAAAATGGCAGTAACAAAATAAGAGGATACTATTCACTCTCTTCAATAAGCATAATATTCGAAGAAATGCCGCAGACCGTACAGAAGAAACTTCCGCGTTACCCACAAATTAGCGGGATTCTCCTGGGAAGAATAGGAGTAGATTCGCAATTTTCAGAGCACCAGAAGAAATTAGTTGGAGAAAAGCCGAGGTTCGGTGAAATGATGTTAGTGGACGCTCAAATTAAGAGTCTAGCTAGCGTGAAAGATGTCGGAAGCGCTTTGATGGTAGTTGACGCATTAATGCCCAACGAAGTAGAGATGAAAGCAGGAGCTATAGACCCTCTGCCGTTTTATACTCAGTATGGATTTATAAGATTAAATACTACTTCGAGGAGACTGATCAAAAGTATGCGAATTATTGCAAAGGAATTTGATTCTGCAAAATGAGAATAATTACTTTCTTGCTTCTAATCTGGTCGTTCACTCTAGTAAACTTTTCAAGCTGTCCTGCCTTCTGCGCTGAGACTAACGAAAATCCGCTTGAAATACGTTTCTTAGTGAGTGAACCTTGTGGACTGGTTGTTTTTGTCGACACTTTAGCCGGTCGTCCGCACAACACGCAATGGCTTAGTAAATGGTATTTCGACCAGACAAAAGAGGACAAAGCAGACAAAGAAATCTGCGCCGAATACTCAAAACTTCTTAGCGATATAGGCAACAATTATGACGCAAAAGACTCAATCGGGCGTCAAATGGATTTGTCTCAAAGAATAAAATGTTTGTCGATGCACTTTCTGACACTGGATGATCTGCTTGTCGAATTGAAAACACTTCTTAAACCACAAGAGTATGCTCTATTCGAAAAAACATACAAACAATTCGAGTCCTTTTATCATGAAAAAGTTTTTCTACCACGTTCGCAGCGGCTGAAGGCACAGTTTGCCGACTTCAATAACGGTGCTAAAAAATATCAGATGCTCGACAAGCTTGAGCAAGTGAGAAGATTTTTCAAATCAGACTGGCCGGAAAGAACAGCTTTCGATGTGGCTCTCATTCCGCTACCTGACGAAAAACAAACCAGCTCGCACGGTGAAAGTATAGGCAAGACTCAAATTGTCGAGCTTCTGACTACAGCGGACTTTACAGACCAGGGCGAAACTGTTTTTCATGAGTTATGCCATGCAATCTGGGAGCGGAAAAAATTAGACAAGAAGCTTATTAAAGCATTCGACAGATACAATTTCGACCGTGACTACCAGGTGATGAATGAGAGCCTGGCCACTGCTCTTTCACAGGGCTTGTTTCACGATAAAACTTTTCCTGAATCAAAGCAATCTGATGTCTGGTACGGAAACGAAGTAATAGACAAATTCGCTCACGGTCTTTATCCCCTGATTAATGAATATCTTGAAAAAGAACAGTCAATCGACTCTGAATTTGTCCGGCGAGCCGACAAAATCTTCGAATTGATTAAGGAGAAAAGATGAAGACATTACGAGTAGGTATATTGGTCTTCAATGACTTTGAGCCCCTTGATGTATGGGGATTTATCGAAGCTTTTTCTCTGTCTCGTTTCAAGGACCAGAATTATTACGACCCACCGCCTTATCCGTTTGAAGTGTTTTTCATTTCAAATGAAAAAAATCCCGGCTCACCGGGCGCGATACCAAAGGCGGTGAAAAGTTATAACGGTCCCAAAGTAGCCCCGGATTATTTTGCCAACGACGCCTTGAAAGAGCACATCGATGTATTCATGATCCCTGGCGGATTGGGCACACGCGAAATTCTGGAAAACAAAGATCAATCTGATGTAGAAGAGTTTGTCTCCTGGTTAAAAGAAATGGACAAACGAGTTCTAATAATGTCTTCCGTTTGCACCGGTGCGGCGATATACGCACGAGCCGGTCTGCTCGACGGACTTCCCGCCACCACCAATCGCCAGGCATTCGACTGGGTCGAAACATTTGGTCCTAAAGTCCTCTGGGACAAAAAAAGACGCTGGGTGGATGCCGGAAAATATGTCACCTCCGCCGGAGTCTCTGCCGGAACCGATATGGCTTTTTACCTGGTTTCGCGCCTGGTTGGAAATGAAATAGCCGAGACTACAGTTCTGGCCGCAGAATATGACTGGCAGAGAGATCCGCTTAAGTAGTGGCCGCTTGTATCAAACGTGCCATGTTTTCAACATTCAGACTTGTCCACCTAACTTCCCTGATTTATTCGTCAATAAATCAATTAAATAGTTGCAAAACTAAAATATGCCTGCTCAAGCATAAAATAAGGCTGAAAATATGCCTGGGGAAGCATAAAAACAGGAAAATACACTTATGTCCCCAAAAATTAAACCAGTGTACTTACTAATAGCAGTTTTATTATCTTCGTTTCAGTCGCTGGAGGGAAAAGAGACAGGCAAAATGCTAACCAAAGACAATTACACCCTGATTGATGAACCTGAGGCAGTTACAAAATACAAGCTGAAAAAAAATCTGCAAGGCTACGGTCCCGGAAACAAGAAAACCAGTGCTCAAACCAAGATCAGAATATATGACGGTGATTTGCATATAGACGGCGACTTGTGGTTGGACTGGCCAAAAGCATTTGAAGGCAAAGAGAATCAAGACGGCATGATCGTCACCGGAAATCTTGATGTGACAGGCAACATCTTAAACCTTGAAGGCGGTCCTTTTTTGCTTGTATTGGGCAATGTGAAAGCGCGCAATTTGGTGTCTACAGACGGCGAGATTCACATAATCGGAAATGCCGATGTAAGCGAGACCATAATCGGTGAATACAACGACGGCGTGCTTTATATCGACGGCAAAGTAAAAGCAAGGCTGGTGATCAACAACGATCATTGCCTGGAGTTAGGTCAATATTCAGGCCCCGCCTTTGATCCAAGACGCTCTGTCAGATGCAGATACGAAGGTGTTTATAAATGGGGCGAAGAGCTTGCCGATCTGAAAGAATTTCTTGTCCCTGAAATCAAACTGGAAAAAGATACAGTGGGATTCGGCGACGAAACTGAATTTGATTCGGTCGATGTTAGAGAACAAATTTTTCCACGCTTGAGAAATGGGCTTTCCATTTTGAAACCAGCTAGTCCGGCAAGAAAGAAATAGAATAGCTGGAGACCTAACACCCTCCACGCTTCTTCCACTTATAAGTTTTTATGCGTCTTTTACCGTGACCGTGATTCATACGCATATTGCGAGCTTGATTTTCTTTTTGAAAACGCATTTTGTGCTCTTGCTCAAAGCGGTTATGTTCCATTTTTTTTGCCGCTTCCTCGCGTCTTGCCTGTTGCTGCATACGCCTCCAGGCTCCACGCCTGACACGAACATATCCGGGAGCTGAGCTGCTTGCGTGCGACTCGGCTTGCGCGGGCGGGACATCGAAATTAAGCATCATAAGGGCGCCAAAGAACGCAAACAGATGTTTGAGCGTGATCTTCATACTAAAGGTTCTCCCCTGGCAGGTATTTATCTTTTGGAGCCCATTGTGGCTTTGACGCCCCGCTACAGTTAATGTTCCCTAACTTTCTGTTTAATGTACCTTTGAGGATTTTCTTCAGCGCGCCTCTGTTCTTTCTGTTTTGCAGATGCTTCGTGTTTAGCTTCTTCTTGCCTCCGCTGTTACTCAATTTGTCTCCAGCGAGCAGCTCCTACGCATTCGTTACAAGCTTGAGAATCCGCCTGAGCCGAAGGGATACAGCCGAAAATAAATGAAAGTACTCCCACAAACGCAAAATAGCGTTTTAATGTCTTAGTCATATTAATGTTCTCCGCAGGCAGGTTTTTAAAAGATGGAGTTTGTTTTGTTTTTGACGCCCGGTTGTAAAGAATGTTCCTCGAAATTCAGCCTGAGATTAGATAACGAGCTATGACCAGGCTTCCCTCGATTATCATCACTATTGTTGTGCACACAAGGCTTACATAAAATGCGATGATAACAACTGTTGGATACTGTTTGAAAAGAAAATTCGGAATGGTTTTTAGCATCTCGCCTCCGGATAGATAGAACAATCTGAAAGCATCGAAAAACATGGCAAAGGCAAAGAGATTCAAGAATGAATAACTCAGAATCCAGAAGAAGATGAACCAGGGGACAAGGGATTTTATCGGCTCGATGACTGAAGCGTTATCCAGTGTGCAGCATAGCCCCAGAGCAAGCGGAATATTAATTAGAAGAACCAGGGCAGGATTTAAGGTGTGATAGACCAAATATCCCCAGGCAGGCAGTTTTCCGCCCTCAGTTTTATGAAAAGCTGTCCCCAATATGTCAATCAGTGAGATTAAAAGCTGCAATCCCAAAAGAGAAGCGAATATAAGCGGATGGTGAGAAATCGTGGTCATCATTATTTCATCTTAAAGAGTGAAAACGATGTCTCTTTCTTATATTCAACAGTTCGATAACTGATTAGGTTAAATAACTTTTTTGAGAGGGCGAGCGCGCTTAATCCGCTCCTTTTCTTTGGGTGAAT
>CAZEQP010000070.1:0-9758 GCA_964514345.1 uncultured Candidatus Obscuribacterales bacterium | reverse complement strand
GCGATCAAGAAATATGCAGGAAGCGTCCTTGAATTGGGTCAAGGGCGCCGTCAGCACCACCTGTGGTGCAACGCCTTTTGCCAGGCGAATAGCCATCAATGCCAGGCTGCAGTCCGGATTTTTTGCCGGTTTTTGCACCAGAAGATAAGCAACGCCTTGTTGTACTTCCATATCGATGACCTGGCGGGCGAATCCGGAAAGTTCGGCCACCACTTCAAAGGAGGGTGCAAAGCCTTTCGCTGTTTTCATTTCAGCCAGCGAAAGCCGTCCGTTGGCGTCACAAATGCAGACCTGACCTTTATTGGGTATTCCCAGAAAGTCGGCAGCCACTGCCGGAGGCCAGCTTTGCTTGCCCAAACTGCGCGGACCTCTGGATACAGTTTTTTTGCCTTTGGCTTTAGCCAACGCCAGTTCATTCAAACCGGCAACAGCCCAAAAGTTCAGAGCACCGCCCAACAAAAAATTTCTTCTAGTTAACATGCCGCTATTCTATTAATGGAGAGCACTCACCAGAAACTGGGTCAAGAATCGCAGACAAACAATAGCAATAATGGGAGAAAAATCCATTCCGCCGATGGGCGGCAATATTTTCTGAACGGTTCAATTACCGGTCTGACTATTCGATCGAGCAGGGCAAAAGGCTGCTTATACCAATCAATGCCGGGAAACCAGCTCAACAAGCACCAGACTATCAGCAGGATTTGAAATAATCCAAGAAGATTTACAAGGACATCTGCAAGTGGATTAGAGCTCATAAAGATTGAATCTTTCCTTGTTGTTAGAATAATGAATCAATCTTGAATTGTAGCACTTTTATGAAATTAAGCACCGAACTTAACCTGATTGAAAAAATCAAAAACTGGACCGCTTCCAGCCATATCGGCGACGATTGCGCCGTGCTTAATTTCAAGAACCCTGTGCTTGCCAGCACAGACAGCCTGGTGGAAAAGGTGCATTTTGATTTGAGCACCACGTCCTTTTTCGACCTGGGCTGGAAATCAGTCGCAGTTAATCTTAGCGATATTGCAGCCATGTCCGGAAAGCCACGGCATTTATTAATTAGTCTTGTTTTGCCACCCTATATATCGAGTGAAAACCTGGAAGAACTTTTCGGCGGCATCACCGCTTGTGCAAAAACTTATCAAACAGAGGTGGCAGGCGGAAATCTGGCCAGAGGCAAAGAACTGATTATCAATGTCACAGTGCTGGGCGAAGCACATAAAAACGGAACTATATCCCGCAATACCGCCTGCGTCTCAGATGTGATTATTGTTTCAGGCGACTTTGGTGCCAGCGCCGCCGGTTTTCATATTTTGAATAAGAAAGGCGACTTGGAAAAATTTGCCTACTGTGTCAAAAGACACACAAAACCAGAACCACGCCTTTCATGGTCCTGGCAAGTAATCGAAACTTGCGGCGGGCGCGCCGCCATGATGGATGCAAGCGACGGGCTGGCTGATGCGCTTATCCAGATGAGCCGGGCAAGCGGACTGACTTTCGCCATAGATACCGACAAAGTGCCGATACATGCTCAAACCAGAGAAATCGCCGAGCAAAAGGGCATCGATCCTCTTGATTGGGCATTTTATGGCGGCGAGGATTATGAACTGGTTATTTGCTTGTCTCAATCAGACTGGGAGGAAATCAAGAAAAACGGTCAGGGACAATTTACACAAATAGGCATAGTGGAAAAAAATCAAGAAGCACTAGTAAAGTTAATTCAAAGTGATAACGCCAAATGGAACGATTGCCTTAATATGGACAGAGTATTTAATCATTTCGAACAGGGAAACATTTCATGAGCAATACAGCACAGACTCAAAGTCATATTATTGACGGCAAAATGCTGGCAGAGAAAATCAAGTCCGAATTGAAAGTGGAAGTGGACTCATTTCTTGCCCGCGGTTTGCGCCCACCGGGCCTGGCTGTAATTCTTGTAGGAGACGATCCGGCTTCGCACCTGTACGTAAAAAACAAAATCAATTCTTGCAAAAAAGTGGGCATTCACAGCGTTCTTGAACAGCTTGATAAAGACGTCACCATGCAACAAGTGAAAGATTGTTTGAAACGCCTGAATGAAGACGAAAAGATTGACGGAATACTGGTGCAATTGCCCCTGCCCAAACATTTGAATGAAGAAGAAATCCTTGACACCATGGACCCGGGCAAAGACGCGGATGGTCTGCATCCATACAATTTGGGATCACTTGTTCAAGGCAAACCCGGCTTGCGGCCTTGCACTCCACTTGGAATAATCTCTCTGCTCGAACACTACAATGTAGAAATGTCCGGCGCTCAAGCTGTGGTGATAGGACGCTCCAAGCTGGTCGGCAAGCCTATCGCCTTATTGCTCATGGAAAAAAACGCCACTGTAAAAGTATTGCATTCAAGAACAAAAGACCTTCCAGATGAAGTACGCAAGGCAGATATTCTGGTCGTTGCCATGGGCAAAGGCAAATTCGTCAAAGCCGACTGGATTAAAAAAGGTGCTGTAGTGATCGACGTAGGCATTCATCACGAGAAGAAAGAAAACGGTGGTTCTTTGATATATGGCGATGTCGACTTCAACGAATCGGCTAAAGTGGCTTCATTGATTACACCGGTACCAGGTGGTGTCGGTCCAATGACTGTCACCCAGCTTTTGTGCAACACTGTTTTTGCCTACAAAAAACATATGGGAATTTAAATGACAGTTCGTTTGCCGGTCTGGTCCAAAATAATTGTTTTTCTGGCTCTGAGCGGAATTATTGCCACAATTTCTTCTGTGGTATATGTCACTCTGGCTTCAAAAAGAATGGCGGAGCTGGCTCCCAACAAAAAATATATAGCCGGCTTGAGCAAAGACATGGTAGGGTTGGGCGAACCGTTGCCGCCTGATTTTGAATATCAGCTCGGCATTGACATGAATTTTCTCAGACTTGTCAGTCTGGTAAACAGAAAAGCTATGCAGCAGTACACCTTTTACGACCTGCCCGGCACCACCACCAAAAAAGCCCAGAAACTTACAGAGGAGGCTTATGCATATGGCATGAACACACCTTCGGTGGTGGGAAAATTCAAAAATTTGATCATGGACGGCAAATGGCAACTTATGGGCAGAGAAATGCCCTATATGCTGGGCAAACTGACAACACCCGAGGGCAAAGAAAGACAGGGGCTGGTCGCCTGCGCCGTAAACGCTGAGGGTCACGCAGTTTTGTTTTATGCAGTGCAGGTAAATTCGGAAAAATTCGATATGGCACCCAGCCTGGAACTTATCAAGAGCATAAAGTCTTTTTAAGTGCCACAGTCTTAAAGAGCTGCACGAATTCAAGTGCATATACTATTAACTAAATGAAACTCAAATGAGGAAATTCCGGGACCATGAGTGAAGCTGGACATAAACATAACGATTCGAGCCACAGCTGGCTGATTTTCTTTTTTGTTTGCTTCGCCAGTTCGGTTCTGGCTCTGGGGGTCTGGGCATGCTTCAACTACAAAGCCCCGGACGAAACTGTTCCTGTCGCCGCACCGGCAGCCGGCGGTCACTAATTTTTGACTGAATCAAAAGACTCTATTGCTGAGGTGATTACTGTCGGCACAGAATTACTTCTGTGTCAAATCGTCGACACCAATACTCAATATCTGGCGCAGGAACTGGCCGCCCTTGGAGTTAATTGTTTCTACCATACAACAGTCGGCGACAATACTTCTCGCATTATCGACTGTTTAAAAATTGCTTTGAAGCGCGCCGACATAATTATTTTGTCCGGAGGGCTCGGTCCTACCGCCGACGATTTGACAGTAGAGTGTCTGGCTGCGGCTTTAAACGTAGAAATGGATTTGCATCAAGAGTCTCTTAACCGGATAGAAAAATTCTTTTCGCTGCGCTCGGTTCCCATGCCCGAATCAAACAAAAAGCAGGCGCTTGTACCTCGCGGAGCCAACGCGCTGACAAATGAAACCGGCACCGCCCCTGGTATCTTCTGGAATATTGATCCTTCTCTTTTGAAAATTCTGGGTATCTCTTCTCCTCGCTGTATTGTTGCCCTTCCCGGCGTTCCTTTTGAATTGAAACATTTATTTCAAACTCAAGTGGCACCACGTCTGACCTCAGCGGGAAGCGGAGGAAAAGCAACAATCTATTCTATAGACATGCGTCATTTCGGCATAGGTGAATCGGCTCTGGCAGAGCGCTACAGCGATCTTCTGGATATGACCAATCCCACTGTGGCACCATATGCAGGGCATGGCGAATGTCGCCTGCGGGTGACGGCGAAAGCCTCAACAATCGAAGAAGCAAAAAAACTGGCTGAGCCTGTCGTGGCTAAAATCAAAGAGCGCAGTGGAGACTTATTGTACGGCTGCGGCGACACCAGCCTTGAAGCTGAATGTGCCCGTCTATTGAAAGAGCGGGGCTTGACTGTCACTTTGGCCGAGTCCTGCACCGGCGGACTTTTAAGCAAACTCCTGACCGATATTGCCGGATCTTCCGGATTTGTCAGTTTGAACCTTGTCACTTATGCAAATGAAGCCAAAGAAAAAATGCTCAATGTCCCGCGCGAAATTTTAGACAATAATGGGGCGGTCTCCCGCCAATGCGCGGCTGCAATGGCCCGCGGAGCAAGGATTTTAAACACAACCGATATCGGTTATGCGATCACAGGCATCGCCGGTCCCGAGGGTGGAACGGCGGATAAACCAGTCGGTCTAGTCTACCTTGCCCTTGACACTGAAAAAAATTCAATAGTGAAAGAATTGCGCCTGCCAAGCCATCTTGCACGCAAAGAAATCCGGACAAGAACGGCAAAAGAGGCTCTAAACATGCTCAGGCTCTATCTTGCCTGATTAAGCTTATATCTATTGGGTATTAATATAACTGGTAAAATGGCCACAGTTACCTGAATTACTAAATGGACAGAGACAGAGACCGAAACAGCCTGAATAGACCGGTAATTTCCGATTCGGTATTCAATCGGCAAGTCTCAAACGTGCGCACCGACCTGCTCACACTTGAACAATTGCGTTCTCTGGCTGAACTCAACGCTCCAGTTGCACGTCAAGATCAAAATCAAGCTCAAGCGCCCCAGGGCAGGCAGGTCCTGACGCAAGAAGATGTCGAACGCATTGCCTTTTATGACGACACAACCCCTGTTTATAATTTGCGTTATCTTTTGCGTAAACTGGACCGTGAAGTCAGACGCTCCAAAAGATATAACCGCCCGCTTTCAATCATGATTGTGGCAATTGGCGGACTGCCAAAAATAAAAGCTGAATTCGGTGATCAAATTGAATTGAACGCCCTTATTTTTGCCGCCGACCACCTCAATGCCGCCACCAGAACCGATATCGACATGGTGGCACGTTACGGCGAAGATCGTTTCATCATAGTTTTGCCTGAAACACCAGGCTCAGGCGCAGTCATCGTAGCGGACAGAATTCGCAAAAAGTTTCTTGATCTTCCCTTCCAACATCAATGGCACAAACTCTGGGTGGAAACAAGTATAGGCATTGCTTATTTCCCGGCTCACGGAACAGCGGCTCAAGAGCTTGTGGCCAAAGCCGACTTAGCTTGTGACATAGTAGTAGAGCGCGGCGGCAACGGCACCGCATTTTGTCCTTAACTATAAAATCAGCATAGCGTCGCCATAGCTAAAAAAGCGGTATCTTAATTCCACCGCTTCTTTGTAGGCAGACAATATCAAATCTCTATCGGCAAATGTAGCCACCAGCACCAGCAGACTTGAACGCGACAAATGAAAATTAGTCACCATGCTGTCTACAATTAAAAACTCGTGTCCCGGCTTGACATACAAAGATGTGCTCTCACCTTCCACCACACGCACGGTATTATATTTGGTTCCCTTAATCGCTGCAGATTCAAGCGCCCGCAATGAAGTAGTTCCGACTGCCACCACACGCGAACCTCGCTCTTTAGCCTGGTTTATCGAATCGGCGGTTTCTTTGCTTATGAAAAACTGTTCTGATTCAAGCTTATGCTTTTCAAGCGAATCTTCAATTGGTTTGAATGTTCCTGCTCCCACATGCAAAGTTATATATTGAACATCTACACCATTTTGTTTCAACTCGTCCAATAAACTATCACTGAAATGCAGTCCGGCTGTAGGTGCGGCGATAGCTCCAGGATGCTGGGCAAAAACAGTTTGATATCGCTCAATATCTTTTTGACGTTCAAAACTTTCACCTAATAAAGAAGATCGCTTGGTCAAAATATACGGAGGCAAAGGTGCAAAGCCGACTTTAGAGAAAAACTCAAAAGCGTTGACCGCGCCCAGGTCTATTTCAAGACGACGTTGTCCAGTTTCAGTAAAAAGAAATCCCGAAACAGTAATACTATAAATGGTGCCGTCTGAAGCTTCTATTGAAAGCTCCTCGCCTTCTCTCAAACGTTTGATAGGCGAACCCATCGCTTCCCAGAATCTGCCCCCTGAAGCCTTTTCAGGCAACGAACGCAAGAACAATAGATCAATAGTCCCGCCTGATTTTCTTTTAGCCAGTAGATGCGCGGCAAGCACTTTAGTGTTGTTTACTACAAGCACATCACCGGCTTTCAAATAATTTTTGACATCGCTAAAATGTTTGTGACTGAGCTTGCGCGATTTCCTGTCCGCCACAAGCAATCGCGACTGATGGCGAACCGGCAAAGGTTCATGAGCAATAAGCTCGGGCGGCAAATCGTAATCTAAATCTTCCAGTTCTAATTTCATACTGGGTAAAATTATAAAGCGTGCCGAATTACAAAGAGTTTATCAAAGAAATTGCAAGCGACCTGGGCTTCCACCAGGTCTCTATCGCTTCGCTTGCCCCTCTTGAAAAATCGGAACCTCATTTCAACCAGTGGCTTGAAATGGGTTTTCAAGGAACAATGAATTATATGGCGCGTGACCCTGGCGTCCGACTTGCTCCCAAATTATTTTCGCCCGGCTCAAAAGCTGTTCTGGTTCTTTCGGTCAATTACTATACCCCTCGCCCACCCAAGCCCGGGCCCTTTCAAGGTGCTGTCGCAGCTTATGCAGTGGGAAAAGACTATCACCTGGTTATTCCTGAAAAGCTTGCTCTACTAAAAGCCAAACTGGAATCTCTCTTCAATTTAGAAAGCTCAGGCAACGGTTTTACAGACAGCTCACCCATTTATGAGCAGGGGCTTTCAGCGCGGCACGGAATCGGTTTTGCCGGAAAACACACTCTTATAATAGGTCCCAAACTTTCAGGCTCATATAACTTTCTAGCTGAATTATTTCTGGATATCGATCTGGAAAAATATGGCATTGTTCCTGACGGCATCTACCAAGGTACTTGCGGCCAATGTTTTCGATGCGGCAACGCCTGCCCCACTGAAGCAATTCAAAATCATGGAGATTATTTTGTCGATGCTCGCTTGTGCATTTCTTACCAGACAATTGAAAACAAAGACGCCATCCCGCTTGAGCTCAGACCTAAAATGGGTAACTGGGTTTTCGGCTGCGATGTCTGTCAGGAAGTCTGTCCCTATAACAGTAAAACTCCTACCACTCCCTGGAAAGAATTCGAACCTGATGCTGGTGTCGGTCATTAATTAGATTTGTTGTCTTTGCTTGAAATCAAGACACAAACTGAATTTAAGTCACGCTTCGGACACACTCCACTATCTCGCCCCAAGCGAAAAGGTCTGTTGCGCAATACACTGATTTGTATCGGAAATGAACTTGCACTTCTGGGGGAAGACAAACAGGTTTTAGATAAACTAAATCATTTCGCTTCGGAAGAAAGTGAGCCACTGCTCCGCGAACACTGTGCCTGGGCAATATCTCAAGCTAAGGGCAGCCACGCAAATTCGATTCTAGAGCAAATGATTTCACGTGAAACTCTTAAAGTGACCAGGAATCAAATAAAATCAAATCTCAATTAGAGGGTGCAAATGACCGTTGCTACCAGATTTTTGAATCCGAAAGAAAAGCGCCGAGCCTTGATACTGCTTGGCACAATAGCCGCTCTAGCTGTCTATCTTTTGGCTTTGCAAAAGTCACAGACTTTTGAAACAATCGAATTACCCAACAGAGCAGAAACAGAAAAACATGGACGCCTGATTAACTGGCACGGAAAAGCCTATGAAATAACAGGTTCTAAACTACACAGAATTGATTTAGCCCTTAAGAAATGCATCCAGGAAGTGTTTCCAACAAATCTCACGCCAATTTATTTCGACATTTCTCAAGATGGGCGCTTGATGGGAGTCACCAAAAATGAGCAAAGCAGCAGTATTTTCATTGAAGAGGGTAACTCCTGGAAAACTTTGCCGCCGTTGCAGAATCTTGAAGAAGGCGTTCATAGTGAAATCGCCCTAGCAGCTGAGGGAAACAAGGTCGTAGCAATTTTCCAAAAAAGACTGCACACCTGGGACGGTCAAAAGTGGTCGGTTACAGCCGCTCCCCAAATAATCAACTTCAACGGTTTGCAGCCAGATGAACTCATACTCAAAAATGACAAACTATATATGAGCGCGAACTTCGGTGAATGGGGCGGAGGAGTATATCTTTACGACTACAAAGATGGCAAATGTGCTGTTTTGTATGATCAATTTCCAGTTACTTGCATGCGCTTAGATGGGTCCGGAAATATCTGGTTTACCTCAGGTTTTACCTTCCTGTCCTCTCATGACGGAGGACTATACAAGCTTGTCGGACTAAAACCGCGACTTCACCTGGGTACTAATGGAGATAAAGATTCAGTCCCGTTCAAAACGGCTTTTTACTCTTTTGCTTTTGAACCGTCAGGAAACATTTTAATATCCACAATCAAGCATGGTGTTATCCGGGCTAATGGAATTACTTGGGAATCGGCATTACCCGCATGGGCAAATTGCAGTTATCAAAGTAATCTAACTCCACTATCTAATGACTGTCTTGTTTTCTATGACGATCAAAAGGGCTTAGTCTCCGCCGCTTCACATAATAAATATCCGATTGCTACAACTATTACCGGGTGCCAACTTTTCTTTGATCACTGGCAAAAGGATTTCAAATAGAAATGCGTTCACTAAAATTGAAAATTCTGTTCTATCTTATTACATTACTTTTCATAACTATCCAGACGGTATGGTCCTCCTCACCGATAGTTCATATCCCGTTAACGGTTCCTGATGGACTTTACACTGCCGAATATCTTCAGTTGGCAGAACGTTATTACAAGTTCGGAAAAAAAGTATTGGCTAAACAATGCCTCGACCGATTGAAGAAAATGCAAACGACCGCTGTTATCTCTAACCAAGCATTTGAGCTTGAACTAGAGCTCGAGCAATCAAATATTTCTCCTGAAAAGCAGATTAGCTCGGCCGAAGCATTGTTGAAAAAGTATCCGAACTCAACATTTGCTCTGGCAAATTTGATATCACAAATCTCTGGAAAAAATAAAATTGATCCCAAAATTGAATCCCTCTTACTGGTTTTTCTATCCAAAAATCCCAAAGAAGTAAAAGCGCTCGAATTGTTATCAGAGTATTACGAAAAAAGGTGGAGCCCGCTTCAAGCTTCGCCTGAAAAAAGAATCTTGTACACCAAACAGGGAGATATCTTAAATAGACTGCAGGCACTAGATCCAAACAGTTCTTCGCTGCACATGCAACAAATGAACCGCAAACCACGAGGCACAACCACTTACTTCGATAAACCAAGTTATGACGCTGCACTTAAAAATTCAGACCCTCACTACACCGTGACCTATCTAAAACGTGATCCCCAGTTTTCATCGTGCGGCGCTGGTCAATTACATCGCGCATTGGA
>CAZEQP010000069.1:0-9783 GCA_964514345.1 uncultured Candidatus Obscuribacterales bacterium | reverse complement strand
TATGTTGAAGCCTGATTTTTCTTTATGTCTTGCAGTTTGCGCCACTCTTGCAGCATCCAGACTAAGCTCGGCCAGCGCCCCTGCTATTTGTGTCCACAAAGCACCGTCTTGTGCCGGGTTCATCAGCTGACCATAATTGACAAATACTTTGCCCTGTCCAAAATCATAGCGGACTTTATATTCTTGAACCGGTACTGCAGTCAGTTCTATCCTCGGGAATCCGTTGTCAGTTGTGAACCTGGAAAGTGATTCTTGCAGTAATCTTCCTCTGGCAATAGAAAGCGCTTGAACAGGCTCGGCCAGACTTTTGAGTTCATCAAATGCCTTAGTGGTAGCATTAAACAGCTTGAGTAATCCAGGATTACTCTCGACCAGAGAAAGAACTTTGGCATTCGGCGGTGTACCGTCAATTTTGAAACCGGCAGCAACCAGAGCCCCGAAATTCTCGTTTTCTTTCAGCAAACCAAAATGCACATCAAAATTATGTTGAGCAATTCTGAATCTGGTCACTATAAGCTGCGATTCATCACTCCATTGAGGATGATTTCTCAATTCTTCAACCATAGAAGCAAAGTTGTCTGCCGCACGAGTTGAGAACTGAGGGAACATCGCTTGCAATTCAGCCAGATGTGCTTCATCTGGAACAAATGTTCTGCCCTGTCCGGGCAAGAAAAGTAATTTGGCTTGATTTGCTCTGGAAACATTGACATAAGGACTGGGATGATTATTAGGCTGCACTCCAGACGGTATCGCTACCTGTTGAGCGGGATCAAAACCAGGTCTGATGGCATCCTGCAGTGCAATGCTACGGTCCAGAGCCGAGCGGTATCTGATAGCTGCCAACTCCGGAAGTCTTTGTTCTGCAAGTCCAAGCAGTTCGGCAAGCTGCAAAAGAGTTTTTAGATTGGCGGCAGACCCGGCACCATCTACACCGGAAATTTCGGCTTCATTCATTTCCTGCCAGATTCTGGCTCCAACTTCAAGCGGATTGTTTGAATATCTTGCGTATTCTTGCTTATATTTTTCAGAGAGTCGATTTCTCTTTTCAGAGGTAAATTTAAGCAGTTGATTTCTTGCGCGCTCAAGACGAGCTTGTTGAGCGGTAGTTCTTGTAAACGGACTGCGGGCGACATTTTTTACCGGGTCCATCCAGCCGGCTTTTAACCAGCCGTTTATTCTTCTTCTGTCGGTTGCACTCAACTTAAGCGAGTCAAAGTGTGCTTGCAAATGCTCAGGACTGGAGGCAGATTGTAACTGTCTGGAAATAGAATCAAGTGTATTGATGCGTTTTTGCAGTCCGGCGGCAACACCGGCAAATGGTGTAGAATCACTCAGTGCCTGAGCAAAAACACCAGCCAGCTGATAATCTTCTGGGCTCAATAAATTCCAGTCATCGAGTCTGTTTCTTCTTCTCACTTTTGATTGATCCAGACCGGCTATATAATTTCGTCTGTGATCAACTACGTTTTGCAGCCATCTGGAATCGAGATTTCTGCCGGTTCTTAGCTTGTATAAATCTTCCGCCGACTTTGCGTTCATTTTTTCATACAAGCTCATGCCGCCTCTGAAAAAGCCGGTTTCGAAATCTTGAACAGCGCGCAAAATAATCATCTGGTCCTGAATCACATGCATCATTTCATGACTTTCATGTGACAGGAAATCTTTAGCTCGATTATTTGAAGCCAAACCCTCAAGTGATTTTACTGTGACACCATGTCCAAAGCCATAGCCGCCACTTCTAGCTGAATGCATTCTCCACACCGCTCTGGCTGGAGCGAAGCCCTGCGCTGCCAGATGTTTGTTCATAATCGATTGAGCATAGTCGGTTCTGTATCTGATTTCTCTGGTGGCCTGGATGATGGCATCGTTCAATGCCTTTTTTCTTTCCAGCAAATCTCTAGTTTCACCTGCAAGTGCATGAAGTGTCTTAAAACCGCTTGCATACAGATATAGATTTAAAATGTGATCCGGATCAAGAGCTGCCGCACTTATTTCATCAGCTTGCGGACGCCTCCTCAAGAACTGCTCTATTCGTCTTAATTGAGTTTGAGACATGCCCGACCTTTGCGCCAATCTCAAATAATTTGCGATGGCGACAGGATCTGGTCTTGAAATGAAATTCTCCACTTCTTGAACAGCTGCATTTACTCTGGTGCTGGACTGATACAAAATTTGTGCATCTGACACAAGATTTGTATAGTCCCGGCTCCAGGATCTGTTCATCGATACTACGCCGTCTTCCACATTCTCTATGAATCTGCCATGAACCACATCTTCAAGCTCTCTCATATAAGCTCTTGCAGCATTTTGATCCAGACGACCTTGCCTTGAATGCAAAACTTTTGTGATTTGCCTGGTAACAGACTTAGGAGTGGTATCAACTGGATCAGCCAGGTCGGGATGTGGTCTGACAAAATCATTTATTGCAACAGGCTCAGGTGCGACTGCCTGTTGACTGGCGCGCTGAGCGGCTGGTTGAGCAAATCCGCCGTTTGCTCTATGTTCGTCCAGCTCATCTCGAAGCATAGATGTCAGTTTATGAACATCCAATTCAGATGGAATGTTCACATACTGAAGATGTGTGTGGCGGTAATTAGTGTGTGTCTGGAGATATCGGGTTTGTAGATAATCAATCAAGTCAGCTTGCGCTTCTGGATTTAAATATGTGGAAGCCGCTTCTGTGTTTGCCAGTCGGCGCCATTCACGCCATGCCGCCACCACTGAAGTGGGGATGTCCGAATTATTTTTGAATATTACTGCCTGTAACTTGACTCCATATTCCGGATTGTCTAAAAGTTCAAACACATCGTTAAGTGCATGAGGACTGTAAATATTAGAAGCATTTGCCAGCAAAACACTTGCCCAGAAAAAGTGATTTTGATCACTATCTGAAACACGGCGACGTCCGGAATAAAGAAATTTTCGAGCCAGGATACTTTCTTCAGGCGTCAGCGCAGGCAAATTCCAAACATCTTTCACTAAATCCGAAATCCAGGCAGTGCTGAAACCGTTTGCACCTGAAGCATGCTCGAACTCGTTCAAAATTCTGTAAGCTATGTCACCGATACGACTGGAAGATAAAGGTAATACCATTCTACCCAGACGTGAAGTGACCTGGTCTTTCAGATACCTGACCATCAGACGTTCCTGGGCAGCGTGACCTTGCTCGTGTACAAATGAATCGACTATTTCATAGAAATTAGCTCTTGGATTACCGAAGCGCAGTGCATTTATTCTCAGCACTCCCTTGCCCATTGTATAAACTGCTTCTTCCAATGGATCGTAGGTGTATTCTATTTTGAGCGGTCTCAGTCCAATTTCTTGCCTAGAGTTATTTACTTCGTCTGCAAAAAGTCTTGCTCTTCTGTCCAGCTCCTCAAAAAGTTTTGGTTTCTGACTTCTAAGCTGGTTTACTTTGAAAATAAGTGAATCGTCGTGCCTATTTAATTCATCAACATTGCCTTTAAGGACAAGAGTCTCGCGCTTGAACCAAAAGTCTGAAACAAATTCTGTATAGTCGTCAAACTCTCTGCTTAAATCTTCCAAATTGGAAGCCACTCGCCATAATCGCTCGGCAAATTCAATTCGTCTTGATGTGCTGCCGAACTGGTCATAGACAGACTCAAGGGCGGCTCTTTCATTCTGGTTCAGTCTGAACCTGCTAAGGAATGCAGGCTCGCGTATATTACCCGCTGAAGCCGGAACAGGCAAGACCCTTCTTACCAGCCAATCAAGACCATAAGCAGATCTCTCTAGATAAGTGGAGACATGATTTCTTGTCACCACTTCAAGCTCAGCGTTTGTTTTTTCAAGACGCTCTTTTAAAATAATTTGCAAAGACTGCAAATAAGACTCAAAATCTTGCGGAAGATTTTGCTGGCTATTTGCCCAGCGGTTCCATATAGTCGCTATTTCATCCGGCAATTCGGTCTGACCGAACAGTCTTGTGTACTTGCCGTCCTTATAGCTTTCATCTTGCATCGAATGGATGAATTTTTGAAATCTTTGAGCAATTGGAACTTGAGTATTTTCAAGCTGGAATAACAGTCCACGCAAAATAGCGGCTCTTTGCGAAAGTAGATTTACTCTTTCTGCAACTGCACTAGATTCTGAGATTTCTCTTGCCATTCTAAGAGCGAATCTTGCCTGTGTCCGACTTTGTTCAGGCGGTGATGGCTGAGATCTTAAATATGCCGAAAGGAAATTTTCATTCAAATCGAGACCTGTCAATTCACGATATCTAGCTCTGAAAATTCTCATATCACCATTTGCACTGCCTGATATATGGTCAAGAACTTTCTTATCCTGGGTAAGATGCACAGCACCATGATAAATATCGGCCCATAGATTATCGTTTCCATTGGGCGACATCAGATCCCTTTCGCGAATATAAATGACACCATTTCCAAAGGAGTATGTTTCGCCTGCTTCGCCGTTTCTCAACACCACTACAGTGGCTTCGGGAAGTCCTCTTTGTCTTAGAAAATTATTCAAGCCAGATTGAATCTCAGAAATACGTGTTTCCAGATGTCTTTGCAGTTCGGCTCTTGCCAGTCTGAGAGTTTCAAAATTATCAAGGAAGCGATACGCATCTGCGTATTGAAACGTTCTTGCAAAAGGATCTTTTTGCAACAGTCCGGGATTTTTTTGTCCATTTATAACTCGTTGAGCCATTTTATAAAATTCGTCTTCTTCGGTCATTTCAAGCAATGACTTAGCCGGCTTGAAATCGGGCGACATGTATTTATACTGACCTTCAAGTTCTGAGATGGCATTTTGAATTCTCAAATCGAGCACGTGCAAATTCTCATCCCAGCTTTGATGAACCGGCCTCATAATACGTGTGTAAAGATTAGCTGCCGACTGATCAACTTCGCTCAAACGTCCTTCATAAGAAGTCATTTGTCTGCGCCCGGCCACATTGATGCTGGGTTCAAAATCAAGCACTTGTTCGCTTGCTTCTTGAGCGCTTTTTGCCGTACTTTGATCGCCTCGGCGCATATTTATTGCATTGGCGGTGCCTCTATCAGTTGAGCTTGCTTCTCTTTCCAATCTTGCAGTTTTCTGCACTGCTCTGTAATCGTCTTCGATCAGATAGTGCATTTTGTGCGCCTGGTCTTCGTTGGTGAACCTGCCGTATTGTCTTTCTGAAACACCCTGATTCATTTGATAGCCTTCGACCATCTCATTGAAATAGTCGCTTAAGACCTGCCTGACATAAGGGTCATCAAATTCAAGTGTGTCCAGTTGTTCTTTTGTTTTGTTCTTTGCCAGTTTGCGATAATTTTGCCAGGCGCGCACAGCAATCGAAGGTGCACCACCCTGGTCGCCCATCAATATTCTTGCCAGATGCTCTCCATAAACAGGATCCGCCAGGTCTCTGAAAAAATGACTGAGTGCAAAACTGTTTTCAGGATCACGCAAAGCCGTGGCATAATGTCTCGTCCACCAGACTTTATTAAAGTCGCTGTGCATATCCATAATGCCGAGATCATAATCTTTTCTGTCAGTCTTAAAGGCTCTTACAGCCTCCACCATCGCATCCGACATTCGAGGTTTGGCCAACTCACCTTGAATTAGAGAATCATGAAAAGGAGTTGCTCTATGCCTTCCTTTGCTACTCAAGTATTCATTCACAAGTTCGACAGTAGCTCTCAGTCCATCATCTTCTATCTCACGAATAACCACGCCGATTTCCAGTTGTCTTTGCATAATATGCACTTGCTCGTGTCCCAACACGGCTGCAAGCGACAAACCGCGATCTCTTCCCAGACCACTGACTAATAGTTCAGCATTGATGAGTAAGGTGCCTGAGACGGGGTCTACATTGGCTAGACCCAAATCGCTGTAAAAAACTTTCACCTTAAGAGGCTCAATACCCTCCGGTGCTCTTAATCTGAGCGCTTCCTCCAGTTCTGCCGCGCGACTTTCTGCGATCCGGAAAAATTCGGTCTGCCGCAAAGCAGCCATGTAATCATTTTCAAGTGTTTCAAAAAAGTGTGCGGTACTGCCGATATATTGACTCCTATAAACCAATTCCAGCTTGCGCAGTTCAAGATGGTACTGTTCCATCAATTTTTTTGCTTCAGGCATTAGATGGCTTATATCAGACCAGTGGGAGGTGGCATCATGCATGAATCTTGCATAGTCCTGCCTTCCTGCTTGATTGAATGAAGTGAAAATACTTTCTAAGAATTTTATCTCTTCAGGGGTTGGAACAGGTTGAGGTCTTCTGTATAAGCGTGGTTTTTCACCGGCTGAAAATGGAAGAGGAAATACTCTTTTCACCATAAAAGCCAGGCCGTGAGCTTGAAGCTCAAGTGGATTGTTTACATAGTTATCTGAGTGAATCCTCAAATTTTCATTTGAATTGGCCAGACTTTGTCCGAGTAATGCACGAATATTACGCAAAAGCTCGACTCCGTCGCCACCATTAAACTGAAAATGATCATATTGTCTTTCCAGATCATGGACGGCTCTTAAATGTTCGCCGGAAAATATGCGTGGAAGCACTTCGACATCATCATCTACGCGACGCAAATAACCAAAGACATAAGCCAACTGATCCTGCACACGCGGGCCTGCAAGTTCCGTATTGAATAATACATCGCGAATAATGCTGCTGCGCTGACGATAAATGCGGTATTCTTTTTCTTGTACATGAGCTCTCGTTATATGCGCAGCCATATCGGCTACACGTGAGATTTCAGGTTCGACCATGACTCTTGTTTTTGTGTTGTGCTTCAAAACATCTCTCAAAGATTGAGCCGAAAGATTAAGACCGGTGGCGGCTCTATAAGCGTCTCTTATTCTGTTAAAAGCGTCCCATTCATGCAACATGGCTTGAGAAACAAATTGCGCTTCATCCAGTTGTTTCAATTCTGCCTGACTCAATCCGGCCAGATTGCGGGCAAGACCTCTTAAATATGGTTCAGAGACTCTTGCATCTCGGTTAAGTCCTGCTTGATAAATGGCCAGATCGATAACCTGATCATCCTGTCCCCGATGGATGGCTCCATGAATGAGATCCACCCAGAAGTCGTCACCGCCAGCCGGTCTCACCAATTCACGCGCATTCAGATAAAGTGTTCTTTGCCCGAATCTGTATGTTTCGATGGCTATATTGCCGCCTTCAGTGAAAACAACATTCATTGGAGGTTGTTTGTTCTCTCTTAGAAATTCATTCAGAGTTGTGATGACTGAACGTTTTCTCCATTCGATCTTGCTGGACAGTTCATTTCTCAAATTCTGGACACGCATGAACAGTTCGGCTCTTTCTTTTATAAGATCCGGGCGGGGCGCCTGTATTACCCCGTTTATTTTATGAACGACCTCCAAATCATCGTCCAGAGATTTCAATTTATCTTCAAACAGCCTCAGCTCTAATTGAAGCACTCTCAGATTTTCTTGCCATTCGGGCGACTCTCTCAGATTGCGCATTTTGCGAATGTATGAGTCGGCTGCCTCGTGATTCATCCAGGGCATATCGGCAATGTATCGTCTCAATGCCATTATATTGGGTTCGGGCATGACAGGCTCAAAGTCTATGAAATCGCCATGTTGATGAACCCCAGTGCCAGGCTCGACATAACGCAATCCCAGACTGAGCGCCGCCGCCTCATCAGCCAGATTAGGCGAGGCGGGCGTACTACCTGCGGTGCTTGATTTTACTGCCGGATCGGTGGTGGCGCGAGACGATTTGGACGCCTGAGGCGAAGATGCATTAAGAGATTCTTTTCGTAGCTGAGCCAGTCTTACACCCAGACGCCAGGCCATATACCTTTCCATCATAGTAATGCTGGCTGCATCCGGTTTGATTTTCAATTCAGGCGCAGCTTCATCGGCACCAATACGGCTTGCGATATTTTCGGCCACGATCATGTCACGGGCAAGCAGTTTTTCTGTTTTGTCCATTCTGAATCCGCGTCTTAAAATTCGTCTTCCCAGTGACTCTATTAAGCCGGGCCATTTAACAGGATGCCCTTGATTTGTTTTGTACGACCCGGTGAACAATGAGAATCTGGTGGCAATCTTGTTTGAAAGTTTCAGCCTTCCCAGGTTATCGTTGACGACATAACCCATACCGCTTGCAATCACATCTTTGATTTGAGCGTTGCTTGTTCTAGTTAATCTATTACCGATACCGGTGCCGGCCAAATGTTCCTGCACCACTACAATTGTTTTTGTTCTGCGGTCATACCAGCCTGCCAGATTTTCGAATCTAATCTGGGTGCCTTCAGGCATTCCCTGACTAAGAATTCTTGATCCCTGCACCACTTGTTTGGCACCATTTTCGCCCAGTATATGAGAAGCCCTGCCCACCACCATGACTTTCACACCAAGACCGGCAACCAGATTCTGCATTTGAGCACTTAAAGAATTGTTGACCACACCGCCCACTGTGTGTGGTTGAGCCTGCACTGAAAATACAGGAACTGTTCTTTGTCCGGACACGGCTACAGACTCAGAAGTTGCAAGCGACTGTCTGGCTAAACTGTTGTCTATATTCCAGAACTGGCGTCTTTGGTCAAGCACTAAAGTCTGAATACCTCTGCGTGCCGTTAATTGATAAATCTTGCCATCATCGTCTCTGAAATGTCTGACCTGATCGCCCAATCTTTCTTCAATATAAGTTCTGCCACCATGTGTGAATGTAGCAGCGGGAGCATCCGAACCGGCCAACTCTACAGTTCTCGATGTGCCTTGAGGATAAGCTTCCATTCTTCGCACAAGCATGAGATTGTCTCTTTGCGACAATACATTTGCCGTTTCGATTCTCATTGTGCCGCCCGATTCAAATGTGCGTGCCACCACTGAATTGACTGCAGGCACCACAGCCAGATTTTCTTGCGGCACCACCGCCCAGCCGCTTGCCCGCTCCACTTTTATGGGTGCAGAGTCTGTGGCTTCAGCCAGTACGCGATATACTGTTCCGCTTTGATCTGCCACAAAATTGGTTCTGTCGAATGTAAAACGAGTGGCATTAGTCAAGTCCGGATTGCGACTACCCAGAGGACTGCTGTTTTCATAACGAACAAGCATGCTGTTTGGCTGGTTCGTATTTTCAATTTGAGCGAACACGCGAGCAATTTGTCCATTATTGCTTGAGACTACTCTTTGATTGGCATGCAGACCTGTAGTGCCGATGGGATGACCGGCCGGGTTTTGTGCCAGTGTATTTCCGGCATTAAATACAAATCGATGAAACTGAGGGGCACCACCTGTGGGAGCACCGGTCAGACCGGCCAAAATCTGGTCATTGTGACGAAGTAAATGCGAGCCTGAGACTGTGATAGTTTCAGTGCCCCGAATTATTTCTGCCGTCTGTCCATTGGATAAGCGCAACTCAGGACCTTGAGCAGTGTGCACTATTTCCAGATTATGCAAATTGGTGGGAGCAAATCTGTTGGCAGTGAATTCTATATTTTGATGATTGACAGCTGCAGTCACATCATTTCTGGCACCGGTGCCAAAATCCTGCAAAGAATACCTTCCCAGTCCTTCACCTGGAGGCACTGTGGATACTGGTGCAAGTTCCGGTGTATCTAGCGTTTCATGTCTTTGCACAGAAGAGGCCAGTGCCACCAGATCATTTCTTTCACTGGCTGAAAAGACTTTGCGCAAAGGGTAACCCAGTGTAGAGAATGTTCCTTCAAATGCGCCTCTTCCTACAGGCGAAAAGGCCATACCGGCTACAAGTGACATGAGCAGTCCCTGGCTGTTCAGGTGACCTTCATCGGCAATTTCGCGCATCACTTCGCCGACCATGTTGCCTGTGCCGCC
>CAZEQP010000068.1:0-9829 GCA_964514345.1 uncultured Candidatus Obscuribacterales bacterium | reverse complement strand
TAACACCTGATCTCAATTCATTTCTGATAAATCTTTGTATATTAAGAGCGGTGCGTTGGTCCAAACTAATACCGCTGCGCCCATCATGTTTTAACTTATCTGTGTTTATTATTTCGGTTAGCCTTGTTCCGGCATCTTTTCGGTGAATCTCAAGTTCAGAAATTCCAGCATTAGTCAAAATCAAATCAGGCAATATTGCTCTGGTTCGCTCCGGAATTACAGCACTTGCAATAAGAGCTGGTGATTGTCTGTCTTGCCAAACATCAACCGAAAATTTGTAAGCGTTCTGCTCAGTGATTTTCTCCGGAGGAGTAAAATCTTGAGCTTGTGGCTCCACGGCTTCAGGTTGTCTTACTGTCGTGTCCATAAGAATGTATAGCCTGAGATTTATCTGCGCCCAGGAAACAAGAAAAGATAATCAAAGCGTTCAAAAGTTTGAGGTTGCTCTGGGTTGGAGGAGGGAAATCTGCTTAGCGCTTGTGATTTTTTAACCTCAATAGCCGTTGGTTGTTCTACATCTCCCGCTGTAGCGATAAGAGGATTTTTGTTAAAACGATCTGGCTCCGAAAGAAATATAGTCTTTAAATCAACACCCGCTTTTCTCAGTTGATCGCCAGTGCGTCCAGTAACTGTTAAGTGGTTAGCACCAACAAGCACGACCAACTTATTGTTTGGATTTAGTAAGAGTTTTTGAATCTCCGAAGCCATTCTTTCATCTCTTGCGATATGTTTATCGTCTGGAGTTTCACTCGGTTCTGCATCTATACCGACAATTTGCAACCCGGCATCTTTAGCGGATTGAAGCATTTTGAAGTATGGATCAGATCTCTCATCACTCTTGCCAAAGATTTCCCTAAGTTGCTCAATAGTGATTTCACCGCTGTTAAATTTACTAATCGCATCACGCAATCCCTTTCCGTGCGCTTCAATAGCAAGGTGAGTAAAGCCATTTTGCTTCAGTTCGTTTATTCTTTGATTGATGAATTCACGAGTTTCTTGATTGACATGATCTTCCCCAAAGGCCAAAACCCTGTGCTCTCTCATAAGTCTTGAAAAGACTTCCGATGGATTTTCCACAAGATTTGGATTACGAATATCTTCCAAAATTCTTCTGTACTCAGGAGTACTTTTAAGTCGTAAGTAATCTGGATTCGTTTCTAAAACCCGATCGTTCCCTCCAGACATGCCATTCTTAGGAGGATTATCCTTTACTTCAGCTTGAGCGAAGACAATGTATGGATTAGGTGCAGCATTAAAATCAATCACGCCCTTCGTTAGCCAGTCTTTGTTCAACCTCTGTTGATCTTGATCTATCAATGGAATGATTCCTGAAGATCTCCAAATATCTTGTGTACTCTGAGTGAAGATCGGTTGAAGCGGTATCTCGCTGATTCCCTGATTTTCTGGTTTTGTTATTGGCGCAGGCGCATCTGTCTGAATAGTGTCAGTCATGATTTTTCACTCCAGGAAAATTATTGGCAATAAGATCAGGCTGAAAGAGAATGAGCCAACTCAAGACCTTTCGATTTAATAACAAAATTCATGATGGCTTCGTTCAGTCCCATTTTTTCGTTTTTGACCAAGGTGTAGTAAACAAAGGCAGCTTCAACAAAAGAGCGCTCGGCGCGATGAGTTTCAAACAAAATGCTTCGAAGCAAACAATCGTTTTTAAAAGCTTCCTCAATAAGGGCCGACTGTTCAATATTTTGTCCGGGAGATACATGAAGAGTTTTTAGAATAGAACAAAGAAGAGTGGGCATTTTGAAAAGTCTTTGCACCACTTCTTTCTTTTTATTCCAGGTAAGATAGTTGCTTGTCCTTAAAAAATCCTGAAAGCTGAAATCGGAATCGTCTTCGCCACGAAATTCAGTGATATTTTTTTTGGTGGCATGACACTGTACTTCTTTTAGAATTTTGATTGCTTCACATTCAGAAATTTTGTTGTGGGCTACAAGAACTTGCAATCTGAGGGCTAATCCCAGAACTTCAGAAGATACGACAGAGGCTTCAATCAGGTGCTGCCCGAGTTGTTTGCCCGATTTTTTATGATTGTTTAAAGCGCGAGTCAAATCCAGTTCATTTACTATTTCTGCTTTCACAAGCATTTCTCCAAGTAATGTTCTAGGCTGAGAATCTCCAATTTCAGTCTTTGAAGTTGCGCATGGAAGTTGATTTGCTGTGACATCAGCTTGACGCATCGATTTGATTTTGCTGCTGGCGGTATGAATTGTAATTTCGCCGGTGCGAAGTTGGCGCTGCAGGGCAAGTGTCACTCTCAGACAATCATCGGAAATCACATTCAGCATTACAAGAACCTGACCAAGCGGAAGACCTGAATGATCGGCAACCTGAAGGCCAATCTTCAATTGTTTCGAGTTTATTTTTTTTGCTTCGCTTAAAAGTTCACCCAACCTGGATGAAGAACCGGAAGTCTTAATTCCCAAGCGGAAAAGAGCCTCACCAAATCGAAGATTGCTTATTTTGACGACATTGAGTGCGGATTTTGCTTCGTCCACAGTTACTATATTGTCCCTCAACATAGATTGGGCTTCAATAAAATCGCGTAAAAGCTGCTCGTGTATGTATTCCAAGAATATGAGAGTCTTGCCCAGAGGCAGACCAGTGATGGATGAAAGTCTGAGTCCACGTTCAAGCTCGTCAGAGCTTAAAACTCCGAAAGCAACCATAACTTCGCCGAGCTTGAATTCCACTTTGTTTTTGGAGGAAGTATTTTGCATAGTCATCGATCCTTATTTATAAAGAGGGTTGAGGATAAATTCGAGAAAACTCAAAAGACCAAAATTTAGCGAACCAAATCAGGCGCTCAACTGGTGGAACCAAAAAATAAGCGGCTGGCGCAAGAAGGAGGAAGCCCTAATGGCTTTGTTCAATCTTGAAGGCTGTCTGGTAAGAGAAGAGGAACCTATGCAACTAAACTAAACGGTTTAGTTTTTATTGTCAAGAGGATTTAATCTAACTCAACCGCGCACAGGGTTGGCAACTTTGCATCCGTGGAATATACTGGTTAGTAAGGTTAACTACTCAGTTTAATGGCGTAGGAATGAAAAAATCACGTAAAGCCCTGGAAGCTCCCGCTTCTGAGGTTATCGACCTGGAAAAATCCTCTATTGAGCGCTTAAGCAAGCGCGAAAAGATACTTGCAGGCGGATTGAAAGTATTTCTGGCTCATGGATTTGACGGTGCTAGCGTGGACAAAATTGCAGCTGCGGCCGGGGTGTCAAAGCCTACTATATATACGCACTTCAAAGACAAAAATCATTTATTCAGCTGCCTGGTCGAATCGGTATTCCTGCGCTGGGTCACTACTTCATACACAGACACTCTGTACGACCTTGATCCACCGGCTTTTATGACCAAGTTTGCCCAGAACTTCTTAAAAAGGATGGACGACTGGGAATACATATCCTTTTTCAGGCTGCTTGTCGGCGAATCAGGCCGATTCCCCGAACTGGCTCATCTATATTCTCAAAGAGTGATTAAGCCTGCGATGGCAAAAATCACCTCCTATTTTTCCGACCAGGATAAATGGCAATTACAGGATCCTGAAGCTGTAGCCAGAATTTTTGTAGGTTCGTTAAATGCTTACATAATGTCTCAAGAAATTCTTAGCGCCAAGCACTATCTTGAAATGCCGCGAGAACGATATATCAAGAATCTGGTGGACATGATTTTGTACACCAGCAAAGCCAACAACTAAACGAGTTTATTTGGTTCCATACTGGACCACTTCGTGCAATCTTTTGTCCACTTTTACAGCTTCCGCTTCTTTGCCCATTTTGCGCAAAAGTCCGGCTTTTAATCTGTACCATTCGGCCACATCCGGATCTATTGCAATCAATCTATTCAGGTCTTTCAATGCGGCTTCATTTTGCTTGGCCGCCATATTTACTTGCATACGCATTTCCACCGCCATAGCGTTGTCAGGTTTTGCAGCAAGAAGTATATCGAGATTTTTAATCGCTCTGGAAAAATCACCTACTTTGCTGTACATGTTGCAGCGATTGATCCAGGATCTCATATATGATTTCTGCTTCTCAGGATCCATGTGCACGATTGCAGTATTATATTTAGTATCATCCTGATTGGGGCTCAATATTTTAATGGTGGCGGTATAGTCGGCTAAGGCTCTTTTGTAATCTTTCATAACGACATAAGCATCTCCTCTGCGTTCCCAGGTCAGAGCGAAAGGAGGGCTCATTTTGGTCTTATCCAAAAACTTATTGGCTTCGACTATCACAGCCTTATAGTCTTTCATGTCTACAAGTGTGTGAATCATTACCACCCAGGCATCATCATAGTGCGGATTTATGGCGATAGCAGCTCTGCAGTCGCGCATCGACTGGGGATAGTTATCGTTTATGCGAGCGAACTCGCCTCTATTGCGCAATGCAAAAATGTCGGTCGGCTTTATTTTCACCCAGCGATCAAGAGCGGCTTCAGCCTGATCTTGATCCAGCGCTTTTCTATAAATTTCATAAGCAATCTCGTTTACATCAGGATCGCCGGGAACAAGCTTTATGGCCAGCTGAATTTCTGCATGGGCAAATTCCTGCTCACCTTTCACAAAGGCAATTAACGCTTGTGCAGCATGCGCTCTTGCGTCTTTAGGCACCACCTTAAGCACACGATTTATCAATTGTTGCGCCACTTCAGCTTTTCTTTTATACGCAAGCAGAATGGCATAAGTGGTGAGCACATGCGGATTGCTCGGCTCAAGCCTGGCCGCGTCACGAGCGGCAAAAAGATGACTGTCCTCGACACTGATAAATCCTCTTCCAAGACCGGAAAGCGCCCGCATCTCATACCAGTAAGACAGATCTTTTCCGGCTTTGATTTTCTGGTCTACAAAAGTAAAAAACTCGTTAGTAAAAGCCGCTTTCAGTTTACGTGCTTTGTTCATATCCGCTTGACCGGGCGCGCTAAATGCAGGCAGCGTGCTCAGTGCAATTGTTAGAAGTAAGGAGGTTGTCTTGCGCATTCCTTACAGCTTATCACTTGAGCGCGTGATAGTCTAAAAACAGGGAACTCGGAACTCCCCAGTACATTAGTACAAAGGACAGAGGTACAGCTCATGCCTAAGCCTGTCATTGCCAGCCTCCTTCTAATAGCCCTGGCTTTTACTTTTTGCTTAGAGCCTGTCTGTGCCAGAAATCAGGTGTCGGTCAACATCCATGCTCCAGTTCCCGACTTACCAAACGCATGGAACTTGTTTTTAATGAACAAATAAACGCTTACTCCGAGAGTGTTCGTCGCTTTACTATTCTTTATACTGAAATATAAGATCTTTTGCAACCCAATTCTCCGGTATCGAATTTAGTGTCTAACTGCAATGCGCCGGCAAAGAGAATTCTGCATAAGAAAACCTTCCCAGTGTATACTAAAGATGTCTTATTCTGAAATGATAAATGAACGAAAGTCAGCCAGAAGAATTCAGTCCGATGAGCGAACTCGATTCGTCATGGACAATCGTTTCTGAAAACTGGCTAGCTCTCACGATTGCCTATTTCATTCGCAGCTGGGTTGCACTTTTTTGTGGCTTGTTAGCCTTTGCAGTACTGATTGACCACAAGGGCTGGAATCTTGCCGCTTACGCCCTGGTCGCATGGCTCGTTTGGAATTATTTGCACGCCGGATTTCTCAAACTTTGCAAAAATCTTTGTCTCAATGGCAAGATCGACTGGTCCAGTTTTAAAATCGATATCAACACCGGAATCAATATGTTCTTTCGCTCGGCGCTTTATGTAATCATCTGCATTATTGGATTCGTTCTGCTCTTAGTTCCCGGTCTCATTGTTTGTGTAAGTTTATCCCTCTCCGGATTTGCACTGATAGATGGAAAAGGTCCGATAGAGTCTCTAAAAGAGAGTTCGAAACTATTCAAAGGTTCATTCTGGGTTGTTGCCATTCCGTTTCTTTTATTTAGTTGTTTTGATTGTGTCGTGGGCATTTTTTCCCTGGCTATTGAAGTGTTGTTGACAATTTTTCTTTGCCGCTTTTATCTTTTTAGAACTAAGGCGGTATCAGAATGAAAAAAATAGTCGCTTTGTTGGCAATGACAGTCGCTTTTCCGGCAATGGCACTCCTTTGTTTAATCACTTATCGCTTTTTCATGGAAGCCAGATATATTCCCAGTGAATCAATGTCGCCATCATATGCGGTTGGTGACAGAATATTCATAGAAAAGGTCACCAAACTTTTGAATAGAAAATATGTGCGCGGGGAAGTAGTTGTTTTCTATCCTCCATCGATTGAAATGGGCGGACATGATTTGAGTAATGATCCGTTGGTGGTTTTGGGACGTCTTACCGGTTTGCCATTTCTGCCTAACGAGCCGGCATTCATTAAAAGAGTGATTGGTCTTCCCGGTGATACCATCAAAATAAAATCGGGACTCGGCGTTTTTGTAAATGGAAAACTGCTGAAAGAGAACTATACTCTGGAGCCGATCGAATACGACTTAGATACTCTTGGAGATATCGGTGGAACAAATGTCTACAGGCAATATATTCACCCATTTGGAAATGATGATTTTATGCGCACTAAGCCAATTCTGGTGCCTGAAGGTCACTTATTTTTGATGGGTGACAATCGTAATAACACAGAAGATTCACACATTTATGGATTTGTAGATCAAGACAGAGTGATTGGCAGAGTTTTTATCAAAGTTTGGCCCAAAATCGAAACTATTGATCCTCCTAAATATTGAAAGCTAAAGTACTTCAGGATGACGCTTTTCCAGCCAGTCGTGAATACACCCTGAAATTGGCTGATTCACATTTTCAGCACCCGGCTCCCACCAGATATGGATTCCGTCTCTGGGATCAAGATCGTTTCCTGCACATTCATATAGATAAATCTGGGCTTTGCTCCCGCCCCAGACAGCGTAGCGGTGCCCGCAACCGTCTTTCAATAGCTCAGTTTGTCCCATCGATTTAATGGCAGTTTCAAGCGCATAGTCGAAACTTGCTCTTCTTGTTGGTTCATCTTTTGATTCATCAAACTGTTCAAGATCGCCTGAGGCGCAATGCACTTTATTGTTTTTCAAAATTGCCACAAATTGAAATTTGCGATGGTCAAGAACATCATTTTTGAGGGTCATATTCCACCAGATCGGAGACTCTCCTAAACCCAGCATATTGATCTTGGTTTCTTTGACGCTGAATCCATTTGCCACACAGATGCTTTTTAAATTGTCCGGCGCTGTGGTGGCATCCAAAAGTCCTACGAATGCTGAGAAGAAGAGAGCCAACGATGGACGATCTTTGAGAGACAGACCAAACTCTTCCTGCATCAATGCTAACTGTGCCATCTCTTTTTGGGATGGAATTTTTTCTTTCTTTTTACTCAAATCGCCAACCACAGACAAAGATCTACGGTCGATATTTGCTTCGTCTTCTTCGATATATTCAAAACCGCTGGTTATTTTTTCGTATGGAATTCCGAGCATTTTTCCCAGCTCGGCGGCAAGCTTATCTCCGGTCCAGAGTACATCTTCCATTAAAATTTCAGGCATAGTCAATGTGCTCACCGGATTCTTCGAGCTTTTCAATTGCATAAACGAAACTGCACCCCAAACAAATGGTTTAGCCCACCAGGGAGAATTTTTGACCAGGGTTCTTTTCAATAATTTCATTTCGGATTTACTATCTATGCCGCTTGTCATAGATAGTCCTTTGCCGCTTGAGCGCAAAAGCTTTTCCAACTCTATCGAATCTGTCCCTGCCACACAGTAAGGCAAGAGTTTTGTTACTACACCGCCTGACGGCTCTTCATCAGTTCCTTCGAAATAACCGGGACAGGAATCGTACTCGTCTACAATGGAGCCGTTTTCAGCCAGGACATAATGAAAAACATCGCTGTCGTGCACAGTGACACCAAGCACTCCGGTGTTTATCGCCCTGGATAATTCTGAGCAAATACGTTTCATGTCTTCTTCGCTCTGACTTTCAGTTTCATGTGGATAAGCGCTGACCCAGCCGCCTTCAGCTTTAGATAAAAAGGCAGGAGTGGCGTCAATTTTGACAAGAGCCTCTCTGACGGCTTTTGGATCGTTGGAGCGAACCTGAATATTGGTAAAAAAAGTTCCCATACATTTCTCCTCTGTCCAGAGAGTTCTTACGGGATTCCAGTGGCTGCCGTTTGATGATTATAACACCCCTGCGCCGCTCCTATTTTATCTGCTCAACTAACATCCAGATAAGGCCTATAACCGTATTTGGTTGCCAATTCTGTATCTGCAACTGCCTTTTCCAGTTCGTCCAGATGACTGTAGACCATTGCTCTGTAAAAGAATGCCTCAGCACTGTAAGCATTTAACTGAATCGCGCCAGTTAAAACATCCAGGGCATCTTGATATTCACCACACTTTATCTGAATGATTCCAAGCGTGCATCTTATGTCGCTCAAACCTGGATATGCTTTTTCTGCTTTTAGAACGTATTCTCTGGCCGCTTGAAGTTCATCAAGTTGCAAATGAATTCTGGCTCTATTGCTGTATGAGAAAGCGCGCAAATAATCTGTAATTGGTTTTTCTTCCAGTTCATCAAGATCTCGCCTGGCATCATCATATTGCTTTTTAACAGAAGATATAAACGCTCTATTTAATAAAGAAGTATGCTGATCCGGATTCATTTCCAATGCTTTATTTATTTCAATCAAAGCATTCTCCAGATCATTGTTTTGCAAATGAACATAGCCAAAGATACCGAACAATTGCGATAAATATTTCGCTTCCAATTTTTGTGGAATTTTCTCTGTGGCTTTTTCCAACTCGTCAAAAGCTCGATCCATTTCAAACATACTTGCAAAAGCTGCCGCACGCAGCAGATGGTCGAAAAACGGCTCTGTATCAGACGGTTCATTAGTATCGTCAATTACTTCTTTATACCGGCACAAAACAAAGTTCGCATATGCTCGCAAAGATCTGCCGACTTTTGATTGAGGATCTTGATTTAAAATCACTTCAATATCTTCCATCGCCCGATTTGCTTCTTGCAAACGGATATAAGCATTGGCTCGATTAGACAAAATATTCACATCTTCCGGATAGAGTCTGAGCCCTTCGTTACAAACTTTTATCGACTTTTCGGATTCACTCAAATTGAGATAAGCGGCGGCTGCGTACGCAAATTTTTCCGAGCCGCCCTCTTTGCATTCGATGGCTTTTTCATATGCTTTTACAGCTTCGGCATAATTTAGTTTGATGAAATGAAAATTTCCCAGCCGCAAGTGTTTGTTTCGGGTATCCACAATAATTGCAAAAGTGAAAAAGGACACAAACATCAATAGACTGGCTTGCGAATAATTCAAGTACTGGAAGTAGGATACTAAATTTGAAAATCCGAGCCCCATCAACAAAGCAAAAGCGACCAGGATCAATTTACGTTCCCGCGCTGAAAGAGTAGTTTTTATCAATTGTCTGTTCAAATAAATGCTGGAAGACAAAAGAACAATAGTTCCCGCCACAAGTAAGGGAATGAAATTGGGATGGTCCAAGTCTTTTAGCTTCTGCTGGCTGTTGGAGACAGAACCTGGTTAACCAAACCTTGCGCTTCACACTGAATTTTTTTCAAATGGTCTTCACCCAGGAAACTTTCAGCATATATTTTATAAACATCTTCAGTGCCAGAGGGTCTGGCTGCAAACCAACCATTATCGGTTGACACTTTTAGTCCACCGATAGCCGATTTGTTATCAGCCGCTTCGGTCTCTATTTTGGTGATTTTTTCTCCGGCAAATTCTTTTGCCTTCACATCGCTTGCAGCAAGCTTTTTTAATTTCGCCTTTTGATCCGGTGTTGCCACAGCAT
>CAZEQP010000067.1:0-9888 GCA_964514345.1 uncultured Candidatus Obscuribacterales bacterium | reverse complement strand
TCAGGTGTGTCGTGATGTTTTCAAAATCAAAACTGCCACTGGTCTCAATTATCATTCCGGCTCTCAATGAAGAAGAAAATATTTCCACGCTGTACAAAGAACTAACTCAAGTTTGCGCTCCTCTGCCTTATCAATTTGAATTTATAGTAATCGACAATTGCAGCACGGACAAAACGGGTTTTCTGCTCAAAGAAATCTGCCGCAATGATTTTAACTGGAAATATATCCGGTTCAGCCGTACATTTTTACCTGAAGCATCGCTTGCCGCTGGTTATCACATGGCTTGCGGCGAGGCGTTGATAACCATATTCTCCGATTTGCAAGAACCACCGTCATTGATACCTGACATGCTTGAAAAATGGCAGCAAGGCTATGATGTAGTTTATGGCGTGCATACCCAGCGGGAAGGTGACGGCTTTATGCTTTCACTTATGGCTAAACTGGCTTACCGTCTTATCAAATGGTCTTCAGACGGTATGATTCCAGCCGATGCTTCAGACTTTCGTTTGATATCAAGACGGGTCAAAAATGCTTTGGATGAAATTGGCGAAACTTGCAGATATACAAGAGGAATAATTCCCTGGCTGGGATTTAAACAAACAGGCATTAAATATCAAAGACGAAAAAGACAGGCAGGAAAGAGTAAAACAGATCTCGGTGTTTACCTGACATATCTTTCAAACGGTGTCACCACTTATTCATTAAAACCACTGCGTCTTTTCTTGTTGTTTGGATTTGTTCTTACTTTGATTTCAATGACAGGAATTCTTTGCTTACCGGTTCTAATTTTTATGGGCTACAAAGTCACAGTTGAACTTGCAGTAATTTTTGCTCTCATTGCAGCCACCGCCATAAACAGTCTGGGTATAGGTCTTCTGGGTGAATATTTGGGAAGAGTGTATCTGGAAACAAAACAACGTCCCCTTTACATTCTTGATGAAGTGGTAAATTTCACCACTGATAAAAAAGAAGAGAACCCAAATTTCTTTGGGCTCCATCTGTCGTCGTCAGTTAAAACTAACTAGTTGGGTTTATTACTGGAAGGATAAAGAAAGTCCAGGGCTCCCAGATCATAACTGCCGTCAGCTGCGGCTTGCTCTCCCATTTTCAAATCTGATGTCAGTTTGATATTGCTGGGGCAGAAAATATACACTTGCTCGCTCAATTTGTGGAAGTCACCATCAAGAGCAGCAGAAGCTCCGGCGACAAAATCCACAAGACGGCTGGCGTCTATCTTTTTCATATGCTCAAGAGATATAGTCGTGGCAGCTCGGCAGCGCAAACATTCAACTATATCTATCGCTTCGTCAAAAGACATAGGCGAAAAAATAGAAATTTGTGATCCGGCTTTTACATTCGGATTTGGTGCACGCATCGCCCCCAGTGCCATCATTTTTCTGTCCTGCAAAGCAGGAAATAAATCCACTACTTGCTGTTTGGCCGGTGTTCGAGCCAATGAGGCTGACGTAATTGGCATTTCGCCAGTTCGTAAAGACTCTGGAGTTGAATTGATATTGTCGTTATTCATTTACTTTACCCGTGAATACCTGAGAGGAACACGTACACCGCTTCAGTATTTAATTCTATAGTTTTTGTCACAATTCGCAAGTGTCCCAGGTGATGTCTATGGTATTGCTTCTGGAGTCATCATTTTGTAAAGCGCCTGTGAAAACGCAGCATATCAATCGTTCAAGATTTAGTCGACCTCTTGTAATTTAGTTAAAACTTTCGTATTTCATTTTCAATCAGCTTTATCGGTCTTATTTCAATATTTTGTTCGAAAGAATAAAACGACAAATTTCCATATCTTCTTCATGGGTAACTTTAATATTGAATCTGGTGCCGGGCACCACTTTCACCTTTCGTCCGGTTTGCTCAAGCACATAAGCGTCGTCTGTGACCGCCCCGCGTCTTTGAGCCAGATCCCGGTGAGATTCTATGAGCCAGTCAATTCTTGCCCCCTGTGGAGTCTGGGCCAGATACAATTCATTTCGGTTAAGAGTATCCTCAATCTCCAGTGTATCCAGATTTACATGTTTCACCGTATCCGGAACTGAACAGGCAAGTGTGGCGGCACCGCATTTGATTACTTCCTGCGCCACCGCATCAATCATTGATTGAGTTATAAGGGGTCTTGCGGCGTCATGAATGAGGGCATAAACAGGTTTTGGTTCATGACTCATAGCCTGGCTCAAACCCAGATAAACAGATTCCTGTCTTGAATTGCCACCGCATATGACATCTAATCTTTTTGAGCCGGATATTTCTTTTACGGATTCTTTCATCGAATCCAATATATATTGATTACCAACCAGAACTATAGATGATATATATCTATTGGATATAAATTCACCCAGGCTCCACATATACAGCGCTCTATCTAAGAGCATTCGGCACTGTTTTGGATTTTCTCTAGACGAATCAGTACCAAATCGACTGCCTTCACCGGCAGCGGCAATTATGGCTACAAAATTGGCTTCAATGCTCAAGAGCTGGAAATTTGTTCGTCCAGAGTTGTTTCAATTGATACTGAAAGAGTTTCAACAGACTCAATAGATACAACAGATTCACTTATAGATATGCTTTCAGCATCCGGTGAAGCATCAAATGTTTCCGCTTCATTCATGGCCACAACCGGTTCAGGAATTGTTACAGGTTCAGATATAGAATCAGTCTCGGGCAGATTAGCTTCTTTTGCTTCTTTGGCAAGCAAAGTTCTGAGTGATTTGCCGTCTTTAGTCAATCTGAAATAGTCTTGAAATTCTTTTGTAGTCGTAAGTGTGGGCGAACGACCTTCATCGTGTTTATTTATGAGCTGACGTTCGAGCAATTCCTTAATATGATCGTAGGCTCCGGCGCCCCGTATTTTTATTATTTCTGACTGCATTACAGGCTGTTTGATAGCTATAGCCGAAAGTGTCCGCACAAGAGCTGTAGGCAGCTCAAGGGGAGCGAATTCATTTATTATCTGGCTATATTCGTCTCTAACTTGCAGGATATAACCATTATCATCTGCTATTTCCAATCCGCCTTTGCGTTCTTCATAATCTCTGATTAAGTCCAGAATGGCTTGTCTGGTCATATCAACATCGATATTAATGATTTGGGCAATAGCGGCAGCACGTAACGGTTTGTCAGTCAGATACAAAACCGCTTCGATTTTTCCTTTTATCACTTCGATTTCAGACATAGTTTGGATCTCGTTTTTGCACTTAATTAGAAGTAGGTTGAGTTATAAATACCGGACCATAAAAATTATCTTGCTCAAGTTGTATTTTACCGGCATTTGAAAGAAAAAGAGAAGCAAGAAAAGCATCCACCCAATTTCCTTTCTTATCCAGCATAGTGACAAGGGCAAACAGCTCTATGCGTTCGTTGGCTTGAAATATCCTCACCAATAACTGTTCTACACGCTCTATTGTAGATTCTATATCTTCATCGTGAGCCAGATTCAATATGTCATCGACATCTTGAATCAAAGTATGACCGCTCAAATCAATGCGCGATTTTCTGTTTTTTTCCGAACGTGTTTTTTCAATACGCTCGGCTTCTTGCAGAGCTTTAATAAGCTCATCGAGTGTAATCTTGCGTCGCACCACACGAGTTTTGGTGGGTTTGCGCACAATCGCCTTTTCCAAGTCTGTAAGTGAAATCTGGCGTGGTTGCTTGGCACCGTCAAAGTCCATAGACCCAAGATCTGAATCGAAATCCATGAAGTCGTCTTCGACTTTTTCTTCTTCGATGACTTCAACAAGAAGAGACTCTGCTTTGAGACGCAATAAAACAGATGCGTGAAAAATAATTTTGCCCGACTGACGTAAATTTTCCTTTGGTGTGGCGGCAATTGCTTTTAAGAATTTGTCTGTGACATCGATTATATCTACCGATTTGGCATCTATTTCGCCCTGTTTAGCCATTCGCACCAGAATTTCAATACCATCGGATGGTGCTATGTTCTGCTCTTGTTCCAGTAAAACCGGATTCAAAGTGGCTGGGTCTATAATATATTGCTGGATGACTTCTTGTTCCGGCTTTTCCATAGTTTATGCTCCGCGGGCAGCCGGCTCTTCGTCATGGTCTGGATTTTCAGCCGGAATTTGAATTTCGCTGATACCCACAACACGCGAATAACCGTCGTTACGAAGTGAAACACCGACTGCATGATCGGCATTTTCAATCATTGGACGTCTCAAACTGACCACCACAAATTGAGCCTGGCTTGACTGACGTTTGACCATGCGGGCAAGACGTTCGGCATTGGCGCCATCAAGCATCATATCGACTTCATCGAAAGCGTAGAAGGGAGCCGGTGCGTAACGCTGGAAAGCAAACACAAAAGAAAGGGCTGTCAGTGATTTTTCACCACCGGATAGAGCCTCGATACGCTGCATCTTTTTGTCGCGCGGCTGGGCTCTTATAATCAGTCCGCCTTCAAATGGTGCCTCAGGATTTTCCAATTCAAGACGCCCTGTACCGTGGCTGAGCTCGGCAAATATTTCCTGGAAATTGGTGTTGACTGCGTTGAATGCTTCCAAGAAAGTTGTTTTTTTCAACTCGTCGTAGCCTGCTATACGCTGGTTGATTTCTTCTTTTTCAATTTCAAGAGTTTCCAGGTTAGCGTCAAGTTCTGTTTTTCTGGTTTCGGTTTGATTATATTCATCCAGGGCTTTCATGTTTACAGGCTCAAGATGGCGCATTTTGCGCTCCAGTTTTTCCACTTCTTTCTTGAGTTCATCCACAGTTTGTTGATTCGGCGGCTGGTAGTCCGGATTTTCAGTTTTGATTATTTCAAGTTCGGCTTTGATTTCTTCTAAGTCGCGCTCAAGCTCAAACAATGCCAGTTTTTCATTTTTGCGTTCTTCATTTACACGTTTAGCTTCTTGATCAAATTTGGCTTTTTGCACTTCTTGATCTGTGACGTCCTGATGAATCTCGTCTTTCTTGGCCCGCAATGATTCAAGCTCAACTGAAATTTCATTGACCTTTTTCTCGACCTCGGCAATGCTTTCCTTAATCGAACCGATAGATTCCACCAGCACCGGTCTTTGATCAAGCAAATCTTGCATTTCGGCTTTGGAATTAGTGACCTGTTCTTTCAAATTGTCTCTGGTGGAAGTCTCAACCACTTCTTCAGTTTCAATTTTGTCTATCAGGCGCTGAATTTCTTTGCACTCTTTTTCAGTCGAATCCACTTCTTCTCTGACTTCTTCCGATTCGAGAATGAGTTTTTCAAGCTTATTATTAGTCCCTTTGTCTTTTACATTTTCCAGGGCGCGGGCAAGCTCTTCTATTTTTTTCTCAAGAGCCACCACTTCGGCACTTATGCTGTCCATTTCAAGATCTATGGCATCAATCTCGTCGCCCTTTTCACGCAGACGTGGTTTGATTTCATCAATACCCTGATCAAGCTCTATTGTTTGCTTTTTATTGTCTTCTATAGCCGATTGTTTTTGCATGGCATCGGCTTTGGCTTTGACCAGTTTTTCTTTTTCTTCGTTCAGTGAAGCGGTGAGTTCTTTCACTGCTTCTTTCAGCGATTTGATTTGTTCTTGAATGCTTTGCGAGGTCTGTTTTAAAACTGATAGATCAGTTTCTCCTCGTTTAGAAAATTTCAGTCGTGATTTGCTTTCCTGACCGCCTGTGATACTGCCTGATTTTTCAAGCAATTCTCCGCCTGTTGTAACCATACGTTGCTGGTTGAGCAATTTGCGGGCAGTGTCGAGGTCTTCCATCACCACTGTTTGACCGCAAGCATACTGGAATGCTTTGGCAAAACGTGGCTCAAAATCAATCATGTTATAAGCAAAATCAATCACGCCCTGACGTTCAGGCAATAAACCGGGGGGAGAAGAAGAGATTTTGTTTAGAGGAACAAAAGTGGCTCTGCCTGCCTGAGACGACTTGAGAAAGTCGATACATTCTTTTGCCACCTGGTCGTCTTCTACAACAATATGGCTGAGACGCGGTCCGATACAAGTTTCAAGAGCGACTGTAAAGTCGTCGTCGCAAGAACCAAGCTCACCAATTGTGCCATAAACACCTTTGATGCCTGCCGCCATCACGGCTTCCACTGCATGTCCATATCCGCTTGTGCCTGTTACTTCTTTGGCAGTTTCAAGCTCGATGACTCGACGTTTGACTTGTTCTAGATTATTTTGTTTGGACTCGATTTCATCCTGGGTGGACTCAAGCTCACCTTCAAGCTGTTCGATGTCGCGGCTTATCCCCAGCACCAGTGCGTACGCATCTTGATACTGACGCTCAAGACGCTCACCCAGAGCTTTGCTTCCGGCTGATTTAGCGATAAGCTCGGTGGCTCTTGTGCGTATGCCTTCCAGTTCTTTTTCCAGTGCCGCTTTGTTGACTTTTAATTCGGTGGCACGCACTTGTTTTGTGTGTTTTTCTTCACGCAATTTTTGCAAATCGTCGTGCAGGTTGGAAACTTTGTCTCCTGCTTTATCTTTTTCTTTGCGCAGACTTTCAATCTTGTCCAGAAATTCTTTCAGTGCGGCTTGTTTTTCATCCAGCACCACTTTTACTGTTTTTTGATCTTCAAGATGTTGATTTTTTTGTTTATTCAGTTTGCGCAGATGTTTTTCTATAGTTTCAATCTGAGCGTCAACCGCTTTGGCTGTTTTTTCTTTTTCACCGAACACACCATCGAGGTTGGAAAGTTTGTTCTCTTCCCGGGTCAATTCACCGCGTTTGTTTTCCAGCTCCTGTCTTAAAAGCAGTTGCTCGTTGCCGCCTTTGTCGCGAATCTCTTCTTCAATCCGGCCCATTTCTGAGCGCAGGGTCAATAATCCCACTTCAGTTTCATAAAGCTTTGAGGCTAAGAAATTTTCGCGTTCATCGAGTTTGATGATAATGTCGCGTTTTTCAGTTACAGCCAGATCAAGCTCATGAGCCCGGACAAAAATGAGGTCACGCTCGATTGCTTCTTTTTTGGTTTTTAAATCGAGATATTTGAGCGCCTGGTCTCTGTCTGTACGCAATTGTTCCAGACGGGCGACTATTTCAACCAGAACAATACGCTGGTGGTCTATTTTTTCAGCTACTGATGAAAGTTCACCTTTTGCCTGGTCGATACGACGATCAAACTCGGCTACACCTGCAAGCTCGTCTATGATGCGGCGGCGGTCGGTGGCGCTCATTGTGACGATGCCTGTGACATCGCCCTGCATGATTACGTTGAATCCGGTCGGACTGACATTATATTTGACCAGCTGATCATGCACTTCTGTCAGTGTAGATACTCTGCCGTTCAATATATATGTGCTTGTATATCCGTTGGGCTTTACTTTTATTCGACGGACTACTTCAATCTCTTCATTATCAGGACTGATGAAATTGACTCTTACTTTGGCTTCATTCTTGCCGCTCAAGTTATTGAGCAAATCAGGCAGTCTTTCCGCCCGCATTGACCGGGTGGATGAAAGACCAAGGGCAAATAAAAGACTGTCGATAATATTCGACTTGCCCGAGCCGTTGGGTCCGGATATAGTAGTGAACCCGTCAAGGAGGGGAACTACCGTGGGTCGACCAAACGACTTGAAGTTATCCAGTTCGATTTCTTTGATTCGCAAAAGCTTTGGTTACCGTCGACCTTGATTTTCCCTTGTCGAATTAGACTATACACTTTATCTGGTGTCAAGTTTGTGGTGGCAAATTTGGTGAAAAGGCATCAAAAGTGGTGCTTTTATATATAAAGTGTTAAGAGGCGCCGAGCTTCTCATAAGTTTTTTGAGTACTGTTTGATCAATTCTCTGGCCTGTCCGGCGTCATGATCTGTCGGGGCCGCTTTGACAAATATCCTCAATTGAGCCAGTCCATTACGCACATCGCCGACTTCAATCTGCAATAGTCCCAGATTGTAATGAACGGCATGCAGGGCTGGATCCAGCTTCAGAGTCTTCTGATAAGCGTCTATGGCTTCTTTCTTTTTTTTGGGATTCATTGAAAGAATCCAGGCCAGATTATATTGACACTTGGGGTTTTGCTGATTGTTCTTAGCCCACTTATATACAAGCTCTTCCGCTTTTTCGTGATTGCTTTCTTTCAATAAAATTTTCAGCCACTCATTCATAGCCGCTATTTTTACAGCAGGGGTCAAGCGGTCTTCCAGCTCCAGAGTACGCTCAAACTGCAATGCAGCCGCTTTATCATCCCGGTTGGCGACAAGAAATCTGGCCAGGGCAAAATGAGTTCTGGGATCATCCGGGCCGACTTTAGTAGCCTTTCTGGCTTCATTTATGGCATTATCGAGGTCGCCCAGTTTTTCATAACACAAAGATAATTTGAGCAAATTGTCGCAATTATTGGCAGACAATTGCTGAATCCGCCGACAGACTTCTTTTGCTTCTTTATAGTTCTTGGCGGCAAAATAACAATCTGCCACTAATAATAGTGACTGCCAGTCGCCCGGATTGCTTTCTTTTATTTTCAGCGCAGCTTCAAGAGCCGTATCTATCGAGGCTTTATCACCCTTTTCAAGAGCTGCGCGCATTTCGGCGATTTGAGCCGGATAAAACTTAGGTTGTATTAAAAGAGCGGCTTTAGCATCTTTCAAAGCTATATCAGGCAAGCCTATGGCTAGAGACAAAAAGGATCTGTTGGTCATAGCCTGAACATATTTTTTGTCCTTTTGTAATGCCGCATCTATATGTTTGCATGCTTCGCGATATTCGCCTTTCAAAGCCAGCACCGCACCCAGATTATTTAGATATTTGGCATTGCCGGCTTCCAGTTTCACTGCTTGCTGAAACTCTTTCAATGAATCATTTATATTTCCATCCGATACCAGATCGCAACCAAGCAAGTTGTGATAATTGGCTTCGTTATAATTTTTTTGCGCCGGCTTTTCGCCCGGCTTGGGCAAAACAAGACCGGCTTCATCTGTGGCTTGAAACAAGTCTTGCGTATTCAGCAAATCAGCTTGTTTTTTAAAGGCTTCTTCAAACTCGCTTTTTTTACTTTTATCCGCAGGCTCAGGTTCTGCCTTTTTGGGTTTATTTCTGAATTGTATCCAACCCATAGTCAAACAATATGGCAAGCGCTGGTCAGCCAGAATCAAATAGACATGCGTTTTGTCACCTTCACGCGAAAGGGTCACACGATGGTCGCGCATCATACGCGCTTTTATAGCCTGACAGGCGTCGGCCGCTTGTTCCTGGGTCAAAGCAAGGGCAGGCTGGCTAAACAGAAAGCCCGACAAAGCTAGTGCAAATATCCTTTTTGTCATATGCATAGACTGGTATTTTAATTCATTTGCAGCGTATGGGTATAACCTGTTTATGACTGAGCTGCCCAAGAAGAATGAACAATCCGATTCTGAAAGTGGCGAAAGCCGCTTGTTCAAAACGCGAAAGAACGAAACAGCAGCTCGACTTGAAGCCACGATCTCAACTTCTGACACGCAAGGTGAGTGGAAAGAGGGATTTGACCAGGATCGCGAAAACGACCCCCATCCTTCAGATTTGAACATTCCAACAGTTGAATCTTTCGGCATTGATTTTGGCGATGGTCAGATCCTCACCGCAAAAGGAGTTGAGAAGAAACCTGGGGATTGGCTCAAAACCGCAGAAACCAAAATCAAAGAAACTATTCAAACAGTCTTTTATCCCAATAAGGGTCAAGAAGACGCAAAAATGCACTATATGGAGGACTTCAACGCTTTTTACACAACAGATTTAAGTAAATATCAAATTGATCCATTTATTATCGCAGCCCTGACGAGAAATGAGATTGAACACAGGAAAGCAGGCATAGATGACGCTATTGATGATCAGGTTAGACAATTCGGGACCGTGGTTACAACTCTAGATTCAGACAAAGTTTCAATAGGCACAGAACAGATGCAGATTCACCATATCAAAAGACTCCTGGATG
>CAZEQP010000066.1:0-9962 GCA_964514345.1 uncultured Candidatus Obscuribacterales bacterium | reverse complement strand
GATAGGCTCATGAGCAGCGATTTGAAAACAGGCTGGGGTATCAGGACCCTTTCCGCTTCAAGTGTGGCTTTCAATCCCATAAGCTATCATAACGGTTCTGTATGGCCGCACGACAATGCCATCATCGCCGATGGCATGAGGAAAATAGGACGTACTGCCGATTTGCATAAAATAATGCAAGGTCTATTTGAAGTTGCCCAGCAGGAGCCCGATTTTCGTTTACCCGAATTATTTTGCGGATTTGATCGAATGGAATCCACTCGACCGATTGATTATCCTGTCTCATGTTCCCCTCAGGCGTGGTCGGCCGGGAGCATGTTCCAGATGATTAAAGCGTGCGTTAACTTTCAGCTGGAGACGTTTGATTCTAAAATCAGAATTGTCGAACCTTCTTTTCCCGACTGGCTTGAAAGAGTAGTAATAAGGAATATCAAAATAGGCAAGGCCAGCATTGATCTGAGTTTTCGTTCCGGAAACGGTCAAACGTCTTGCCAATTGCTGCGAAAAGATGGAAACTTAAAAGTCATAGTGGAAAGTTAAGGATGTCGTTTTATGCGAATAGCTCAACTGGCACCTTTAATTGAAAGTGTTCCCCCGAAAGGATACGGTGGAACAGAGCTGGTTGTAAGTCTTTTGACTGAAGAACTGGTGAAGAAAGGACATCAGGTAACTTTATTCGCATCCGGAGATTCGGTAACTTCCGGTGAGCTGGTGTCCGTCACTGACAGGGCTTTGCGAAACGCTCCTGGCGTAAAAGAGTATCAGTGGTCAGCTTATGATTTGAAAAACTTGTTGAAGCTGAAAGAAATGCTCTCTGAATTCGACATTATTCATAACCATATCGGATTTTCTGCTCTTCCCTTTCTTGAATCATTTTCGGTTCCTGTCGTATCCACCAATCATAATTTGATTAAGAGTTATTTTCGTGATATTTACTTTGCTTATCGGCATCTGCCGTATGTGGCAATCAGCGATGCTTACAGGCATTTGAATTATCCCGAAAGTATTAACTATGTTCGCACTATATACAATGGCATAGATACAAAGAAGTATTTTTGTGGTGAAGATGAAAAGCGGGATTACTTACTTTTTTTGGGAAGACTATCCAGCGACAAAGGAACTGTTGAAGCAATAAAAATGGCTCAAGTTTTGGGATATCCCATGATTGTTGCCGGCAAGGTTGATGCTGCCGATCAAGATTATTTTGATGAAGCGGTAAAACCTTTGCTTAAGGATAAATCGATAGATTTCGTTGGTGAAGTTGGAGAAAGAGAAAAAATTCAATTGTTCAGCAAAGCGATTGCTTGCATTTATCCTATAAATTTCGATGAGCCCTTTGGTCTTGTCATGGCGGAAGCACTTGCTTCCGGAACACCGGTGGTGGCTTTGAAAAGAGGCTCAGTGTCCGAGGTCATTTCAGACGGCGAAACAGGAATAGTGGCAAATAGCACTGAGGAGCTCGTAGAGCGATTTCCAACTATTGAAAATCTTTCCAGGGCGGACTGTCGAAACAGAGCGGAAAGATTGTTCAGTAAAGAGCGAATGGCGCAGAATTATGAGCAGTTGTTTGAACTGTTGATTGAGTTCAACAAATCCGAATCGGAGATTCGAAACGACTTGATTGGCAGTGTCTGCTGAAACGTATTTGAAAGTTAAGCAATTTATGCTTACTTGACGTCAAATAGAGGTATTTTTGTGCAAATTCTATCTTACCGGGGGCCCAGTGCTCCTGGAGGTGTATCGAACGCTTTGACTCAAATATTTGAAAACAACGATCATTTCAGTAAATGGTGGTTTGTTCGAGATAACTTCTTGAAAAGTAATGTGCGGAGAACCCAGGAATCGGCATTCAAATTAGATCCCAATTTGAAAAGAAACCATTATCGTTATTGTAATAATTTTCTGTGGCCTGTTTTGCATGATCTTCCGCAATTTGTCCGTTATTCCACGTACGAAAGGCAAAGTTATAATACTTTCAATGCGATAACAGCTTCATATTTGCTTAGTGGAAGAAACAAATATCAGGACAGTTGTTTTGTCAATGATTATCAATTTGCGCTGATTCCAAAACTTATGGAGCAATCTTTTGAAAGTTTTGTTTTCTGGCATATCCCATGGCCTAAACATGTTCTACCGCAGCATGTAGATCCTCTCAAAGAGCTGGCGGAAGGACTGCTTCACTCTCGTTTGATTGGTTTTCATACTTCTGAATACAAAGAAAATTTTTTCCGATTTGTAGAGAAACATCTTTTGGAGTTTGAAATTTTCGAAGATGAGGAGCTAATAATAAAGTCAAACATCAGGACGCGAGAGAAACTTCAGACCAGGATTGTTGTCGCTCCACTGGGAGTGGATTTAAACGGTTGGCAGAGTCTGTCCAAAAATTCAAGTCATGTGCCACCAATTACAGTGCCGTTTATATTGAGTGTAGACAGGGCTGATTACACTAAAGGAATTTACGAAAGAATTGAAGCCATCAAAACTTTTTTTTCCAGATATCCGCACTGGCAAGAGCGAATCAGTTTTCTCCAGCATGGAACCCGTTCAAGACAAGGCTTGCCTGAATTCGATTCTTACTGGAATAATTGCCAAAAAAAATATAAAGCACTGAATCTTCTTCGCTCAACTCAGAACTGGCAACCTATTGTCTGGTCAGATAGATCCTATACAGGTGAAGAGTTGTCCTCTTTGTATAAGCAGGCTTCAGTAATGCTTGTTTCTCCGGTTCGAGACGGATTGAATTTAACCGCCAAAGAATTCATAGCCAGTCGAAGCGCTAATCCCGGTATTCTGGCATTATCTTCCGGGGCAGGAGTGTGGACCGAATTAGGTGCTGATTGTGTCGAAATTGATCCCATGGATAAAATCGGATTTGCCGATTCGATTGCCAGATGTCTGGAGATGAGCGAAACAGAAAAATTGAGCCGAACACTTTCATTGAAAAACAAGTTGTCGAAAAATACACTTTCGCACTGGTGGAACAACTTTTATCAAGATTGCATAGCCAGCCAGTCTGATGCTGCTCTTGAGAGAATTTGCAGCTGACTTCCAATAAATTTGATTTTGAACACTCAATGAGTCAGCTTATTACTGACGCAGTTTCCAAAACAAATCTCAGCAATGTATCGGGTCCGTTTGTTTTCCAGAAAGATAATGCCGCTTGTTGCGCTAATCTGGAAACTTGGCAAGAACGTGAAGATTCCAGGTGATTCAAAATGGTGTCAGCCAGAGATACATTTTCGTGGTCGGCCGAAATAGCAATCCCCATTTTTTCTGCTATTTTGCACGAAGAGGCTTCACCCATATAGTCGTCGGTGGAAGGGCATATAATGTGCAACGCCGGAACATTTGATAAGGCGACCTGTGCTGCTCCTACATTTCGTGCGGCTCTGAGCAAAACAAGATCTGCTCCGGCGCGCAGAATATGGTGACCCTCCGGACTGAGATCGGGGAATGGTACTACTTTGAGATTTCGGCACTTTCTGATGATCGGTTCGCACTGTTGAGCGATGGACTCATTCAGGAATAACAAAATTGACTCATGTACAGAATCCAGTTCCACAAGTAACCTTGTCAAAAATCCTCTACATTCATCCAGTTGTCTTGGTTTGAGCCATCCGCCTGTAAATGAGCCCTGATGCGGTTGGACATAATCTTTGCCCATGTCGAGAAAAATGGTTGCATATCCGCGTTTGTTGTAAGGCAACCTTATTTCACCAGTTTTTAACTTATCGCGTAACTCGGTGTGCCACCTGATTTCTTCATTTGAAAATGGATGAAATATCCATTGATACGGCATTTTATCACCATCATTCAACAATCGGTCAAGCTCCTGATGATAGAAGTGATTAGTCAAACAGTAAGCCTTTAAATTATCGTACACTTCTTTCCAAAATGGTCCGGGACTAATTTGCTGCTGTTCAGGCCAGCCGCCATCTACGATGACTGCAGGCTTATTGCGTTCTATCGCGTCGGCCGGAACGTATGTGCGCCAGCCGAAAGAAATCATTGCATCATACTTCACAGGTTTAAGACTGTTTTTTACGGCCGAATATATATCTTTTTGCGAACACTCTTGCGAAATATCCACCACGATATGAGGCTTGAGTCCCACCAGCTCTAGTTTTTCTACTGAAGCCGAATCGGTAAAAAGAATATGATTCTTATGCTTGATGTTCTTCAGGAAACTTGCTGTTTTCCTTGCCGCCCCCAATCCTCCTACAAAACTAGAATTTACAAGCAACATTAATTTGCCACTTCCTGCCACTGTTTGAGTTTTAGAGGTAAAACCACATCAAGAAAGTTCATCCAGCGCTTCTTTATCGACTCAACGGAAAAATCAACAGCCCTGGCGCGGCCATGAAGCACCATGGCGTCACGCAATTTAGAGTCATTCTTGAGGAGGGATACTGATTCAATCAGTTTTGTCAAAGAGTCTGCTTCTATGTATTCGAGTTTGTTTCTTCTGATCGACAGGTAGGCCGGTTCATGACCCAGGATTGCCGGCACGCCGGCCAACCAGCAATTTACCAGTTTTGCAAAAGGCTTCATTTTTGGGTCTTCACTTTTTGCCCTTGGAGCCGACGGTTCCTTTCCAAAGTATCTTATGGCGATGACCAAATCTGTTTCTCTGTAGTCTTGCCATTCACTAAGCGGCATGATACGCCAGTTCAAATCAAGAGCCGCTCCCAAATCAATTTGTGTAAGCTCGTCAGCTAAATGTTCGCTTCTTCCAAAAAAGCGGACATTTTCAAACCTGGATCCTCTATGGATCTCTCGTGATATCAAATCCGGTTGCGGCCAGGAGGGGATAAAAAAAGCCGAACAGTAGCCATTTCCCTGAGCAAGCATAGGATCACACAACGATTGAACAATATGCAATTGGGCAAACGGGTGAGGCAGGCGATCAGGTTTGATGGCGACCAGAAAGCACTTACCGGAAGAATTCAATGAGTCTGGCAGGAAGTCTCGATGCGCTATGATTATCCCCCTGTCGGGCAGCGAGTCAGTCAAGAAAACATCGCTGTGGGCTTGTTTCAAGTGCAGGTAAGTCTGCAATGTCCAGGAATAGCGGCCATCGAATTCCAGTCCGGAATTAATCACCCAATTCCAGTACTCCTTTATATCCTGGGGAAATGAAACATCCCGTGATCCAGGTACAAAAAAATGAATTGGCAATGAGTTAACTGAACCCAATCAAAATACCTTGTCCTATGGAGCCCCCACCTAGCATAACAAGCAACCCTTTCAGTAACCTTTCCATCGGGCGAGAAGGTTATTCTGTGTGCCTTTGCGGGCTCGGCTCCGGCTGGAATTGTCAAAGTCGAGTCAAAAACAACAGGTATAATGATTTGACTTGTAATTAGGAGAATTTGCCGTTGATAAAATTTGAGAAAAGGTCGCTTACTAGAAGTCTTAATTCATGAACGAGTATCTGCCTTTTATTCTCATTGTATTCGTATCGCTTTTTACTCTTGTTTTAATCAAACAAACGAAAGGTGCAGAAGCTGAATCGGCTGGTTCCGGTGAAGAGTATAAATACTCCATGCCGGTGCTTGCCATCAGATCTGCTCTGGAACAATTAATGACCGAACCTATACAGTGCAAAGGTATCGAGCTCTACTGGGCACCGCTTGAAGCGATTGAAAGCCAAAATGGAGTCATGTTTTTAAAGTATAAAATTCATTTTGAATATACAACACTGCCGGACAGTCATGACGAGAGGCATAAGCAATCGTCGTACTTGATTTTTAGTGCAACACTCAAGGCGGAAACTGACGGTGCAAGTACTGCTCAATTATCTTTCGAGGACAAAGAAAAATACATTTTCGCAGAGAGTCCGGAGTCTAAATTTCTGAAAAACACAACTATGTCCAGAGTGACACAACAACTGGCTCAACGCAGCATAGAATATAAAAGCAAAGGAAACAAGGAATCATGACACATCTATTTGAACCATTGACCATTCGTGGTATCACATTGCGCAACAGAATCGGAATCTCTCCGATGTGTATGTATTCATCCGTAGATGGTCATGCCACCGATTGGCACTTTGTTCATCTCGGTTCACGGGCGGTGGGTGGTGCGGCTCTTGTTTTTGCCGAAGCGACAGCGGTCGAGGACATAGGCAGGATATCTCCGCAAGATGCCGGACTCTGGACCGATTCGCAAATAGAGCCGCTTGCCAGAATTACCAAGTTTATCGAACAATATGGTGGAGTTCCGGCAATTCAGTTGGCTCACGCCGGTCGCAAGGCCAGCACTTTTCGTCCCTGGGAAAAAGAAAAAGGAGCGGTGCCTGAAGACAGAGGCGGCTGGGAGCCTGTAGGACCCAGTCCCATCCCTTTTGATAGTGACTATGCCATGCCCAAAGAGTTATCGATAGACGAAATAAATCGCATAAAACAAAGTTTTTTAGATGCTACCAGGCGCAGTATCAAAGCCGGATACAAATGGCTTGAGCTGCATGCTGCGCATGGCTATTTGTGTCATAGTTTCCATTCACCTCTGTCCAATCAAAGAAAAGATCTATATGGTGGCACTCTAGAAAATCGTATTCGCTTGACACTTGAAACTGCTCAGGCTATGCGCGAGATATGGCCGCAAGAATTGCCCATGAGTGTCAGACTTTCATGTACAGATTGGTACGAAGGCGGCTTCACTATTGATGAGGCTGTGATACTTGCTAAAAAATTGAAAGATTTGAAAATTGATGTAATTGATTGTAGCTCGGGTGCCGGTACACCACTTGCCAAAATACCGGTGGGAGCAAACTATCAGGTTCCGTTTGCAGAGCGGATAAAACGTGAAGCTGACATTTTGACCGCAGCTGTCGGCATGATTACAGAGCCGATGCAAGCTGATGCGATAATCAGAAACAAACAAGCAGACATTATTTTGTTGGCACGTGAGTCATTGAGAGACCCTTACTGGCCTGTCAATGCAGCGCGAGTGGTGCATCAGAACGATAAAATGAAATTGCCCGACGCATATCACTACGCAGCTTATCCGAGGGGTTAAAAATGTTCAGACTTTTTTTAACAGCTGTATTTATTCTTAGTGTTATAGTGCCACTTCAGGCGATTGCAACACCAACACAAATATTTGACGGCAGGAGCGACAAACCGACAAGGAAAATAAGCGATGCTGAATCAAAGTCGGTACAATCTGCAGTAAGTCCTGCGGCCAAGAAAAGATGGAAAGACTATGATGCCGCTTTTGAAATAAAGAGCAGTTGCGAAGGGGCCTTCACTCGCAAAGGAGCAAAGCAAAATGCCTACGTTTATGCCTGGAGCGAAACAGGACACGCTTTAGGCATCTCAGGCTTAGCCATTATGGATAGTGGCAAACTTGTTTCCCATTTCGGTTGGGACGGTGGTGGCGAATATGATATCGTTCGTCTGCCGGATATTGACGGCACTGGACTGGATAAACTTGCCATCGTGGGTGGTAGCACAAACCAGGGTTATACAGTTTCAAGTATCGCGGTAGTAGGTATAAACGCTGACAAGTTGAAAAAATTCGGTCGCTTCCAAACTTATGAAGATAACTCGGGCGCCGAGGAAAAAAATCCCGAAACCATCACCTGGACAATCTCGGCTGATTTGCCTGCGCAGACGCCTGCCTATTCAAGTCAGAAATTCAAACAAGTGAAAGGGGCCTGGATAAAATCAGGCAAAACGATTAAATGCGCTCCTGAAAAAGACGAAGCAACTTACGAAAAGTTGTAATAAGGATGGAATTGTGAGCTTGAAAAAGACTCTGTTGTTTCTTTTCGTACTTGCCATGTCTTTCAACTTGCAAGCAATTGCTTTTGACGCTAAGCAAGCAGACAAGAAGCTAACCGTCATGCTGCAGAATATTTCCAAACTAAGTCAAAATCAGGCAGATGATTTTGAGAAGCTTCAGGCGGTAAACACTGAGATGTTCAAATATCTCAAGAAAACTGCTGTCGAGCCGCAGATGATGAGTGCACCATTGAAAGATGCCTGCGAGAATGGACTTACTGCCCTTGTTTCAGATGACAAAAAACTGCGGTGCTATTCATGGGACACATTAACCGGTGGCACCATGCATTTTTTCTATTCACTCATTGCCTATGAAACCGGGAACAAACAAATAAAATGTCTGCTTATAAATCCAACAAGCGGCAACGAAGAAGGCGAGGGCGGACCTGGTTTTGAAGGCGTGGATACAATCAAAACAACCGACGGCAAAACAGTGTATCTCGTTCGCGATTTATTCATCGGCTCGGGAATGATTCATGGCAGAACTCTTTATGCTTACACTATTACTGGTGGCAAACTGAAAAGGCATCCGTTTTTTAAGACCACTAAAAAAATGCTTGATTCATTATCATTTGATTTTGCTGAGTACACAGATGGCACTGAGTTCGAGCTCTCTGCTGATAAGAAAACATTGAAAGTCCCTCTCATTAAGCCGGCTGCCAAAGACTCTCCAGGAAGCGGAACTGCGACCGGAAAATATTTGAATTATGTCTTTAATGGAACGAATTTCGTTTTTAAGAAGTGAGGACTCACTCCATCAAGTCTTTTATCACCCAGTCAAACATATGACGCGGTTCTTCGTTCAATGAAAGCTTGTCTGTAATTTTTTCAGAAGATCCAATAGGTCTATTGCGTTCGATGAAAGTGAGATGATCAGCGTCATCGAAGATGCGCGCTTTGCCTGCGTTTGTATTATCTCGGATAATTCCAAGGTCTTTCAGCTTGTAAAAGTCTGTCCGTGAGGCAAACTCATCTGTCAGAAGCAAACCGCTTGAGATTGGACTGATACCATCATTTAAAGGATAAATGATATCTTCGGCTGGAAGTGTTTTTGGCACCGCTCCTGCAATCATATGATTGAGAAAGCGCAGCGCCGGATGTTCCCTGTCTAAGTGCATCGGCAGAGTGGTCCGGACAAAAGAGAAGGGCGTTAAGAAAAATACTTTGATGGCACTTTCTTTAAATGGTGCAAATTGATTGTGCAGGTAACCAGTGTAAACAACAAATTTATGATCGATGGCTTTTTGCTGTTCCGGTGTGACAGATGAAGTTAGAACGACAGGCTTTATACGTGCTTTCTTAGACAATATCATTTGGCCATCGGCATTGTCCCATGCATAATAGCGTAGCAGATTTTTGTGGCGCGAAAAATAAAGTTTATACGCAAGTATTCTATCGATTTGGCTGAGTGGCGATAGATATCGTTTTTTGATTGTTTCTTTCATCCAGTCGGCGCAAAATAAAGGTGAGCCGCGGAATAAGGGTCCCATAGCAATGACGCGTGAAATACACTTGTTCACTTCCGGATCTTGCATGGCGCTGCGAACATAAATGCCCGACAGACTGATTGTAATTATTGACAAACCGCCGTTTGGAGCCAATTTTGGAAGAGCGTCTTTGAAATTATTGTTTATCTCCTGACGTGATAGACGAGTGTTAAATCTGGCAAGATAAATTTTGTACTGATTCTGAAAAGACTGATTTTCGGTTAAGTACTTGGCCAGTTGGTCCCAGCGGAAATGAGGATGATATTCTCCCAACAAACCGTGAACTAACAGCAGTGGCTTACGGCTCCCCAGGGGGCTTTCGTCGTATTGATAAATTTCAACTGCCCGGGGGACTTTTTTGATAGCTCCCTTTGGCAAGGAGGCAAAAGGGTTTGCGCCGGCAGATTCTTGAGCAAAACACATTTGCCCTGACAAGAACAAGGCAAGTATGAGAACAACAAACTGCAACTGGTAACGGGCCAACTTATGATCGGTCATTGGAATATTCTAAATCAATCTATAGCAAATGAAAAGAGAATCGGTGCCGCCTCAATATTGCCCTTTCTTGCTATCCGTATAAATGGATTGGGATGAGGTGGCTGAAATGGGAATTAAACTCGGAAAGCATGTGACAAGATACAAAGAAATTGCCATGTTGCTCCTTAAATACGGCAATTCGGACCGGGTT
>CAZEQP010000065.1:0-10000 GCA_964514345.1 uncultured Candidatus Obscuribacterales bacterium | reverse complement strand
ACCGCCGCCACCACCAACGATTACAGTAGAAATTTCCACTTTACGCCTGACATATCCTAAATAGGATCGAGCCACTGAAGTTGCTGTTAAAGCTGTGACGGTGGCAATCGCGTCTTCAGGCGAAATGTTTCTTTGTTTTATCTCTTCCAGCAATCTTTCTGCAAACTTCAATCCGAAGTCTTCTCGACCTGTGGTTTTGGGCGGTGAAAGCTGGAAATAAGGATGTTTCAAAATAGACTCCAGCCAGTCTTCATCGACTTTTCCGGAGGCGGCAATCTTGCCTCCTTCATCCATAGGCTTGTCGAAATAAACAGAACAAAAATGATCAATAATCATATTTCCCGGTCCGGTATCATAAGCCATCACCGCTCTGCCGTCCTCGTTTATGACGGTCAGATTGGCGATGCCTCCGATATTCAACACACCAAGCGCTTTTCCCATATGCCCGAAAAGCACCTCGTCGGCGAAACTAACAAGTGGTGCTCCCTGACCGCCGTAAGCCACGTCGTTGGCTCTGAAATCGGAGACCACCGGACATTTGCAAATCGCCTGCACAACAGCCGCATCACCTAATTGCAGAGTGCCTGAAGTTCTCACTCCCCAGAATTCCGATTGAGCCGGATGGTGCCAGATTGTCTGTCCATGCGAGCCGATAAGATTTACTTCTTCGCCCAGTTTACTGGCTTTCGCCATAAGAGTGAGGGCGCATTTAGCAAAAACATGTCCCAGCGCTGTATTCAACAAACAAAGTTCATCCAGGGTGGCATGCCCGCGTCCGACAAGTCCGGACAACTTTTTTTGAAACAAAGGATCAAACGGAACGAGATCACTTGCTATAGGCTGGATTTTGAGCCGGGGAAAGTCGCCTGAATTCCCGTTTCCAATCGGAGAAATTTTAAAAACAGCCGCATCCACGCCGTCCATGGAAGTGCCGCTATTAAGCCCCAGTACATTTAGTGTTTTCATGACCACTTACATATTGTACGCTAATGTTAATATAGTCAAAGCTATAAACAAGCAATTCGGGGATCAAAAAATGGGCAATACTCAAGTTCGCGAGTCACATTCTCAGTCTACAAACTCAGTTTCTATAGGCAGAGGGAAATCAACACGCAGGACATACGGATTTGACGAAATCGCCCTGGTGCCCGGAGCTCGAACGGCGGACCCCGACGTTTGCGACATAAGCACAAAACTTGGCAATCACGAGTTGAAAGTGCCTATCTTGGCTTCCGCTATGGACAGTGTGGTAGATGTCGGCATTGCCGGGTTGATGGGTCAGCTGGGTGGTCTTGGAGTGCTCAATTTACAGGGCATTCAAACCAGGTACGACGACACAGCCGAGATTTATGGCGAAATCACAAATTGCCCGCCTGATAAATTTGTGACAGTGATGCAAAAACTTTATTCGGCACCGATCAAAGACACTCTTATCACCAAACGTGTGATGGAAATCAAAGAAAAAGGAGTTCTGGCGGCAGCCAGCGTCACTCCCAATTGTGCCGAAACTATAGGAATGGTGGCGACCAAAGCCGGTCTTGATTTTCTTTTCATTCAGTCTACAGTGACTGGACTGGAGCATAAGTCAGCCGGCAATCAAACCAGTCTTGATTTGCATAAGTTTTGCAAGTCCAGCAAAATCCCTGTCATAGTAGGAAATTGCGTCAAATATGAAGTGGCGCTTGCCTTGCTTGAAACAGGTGTGGCGGGCATACTTGTGGGCGTGGGACCGGGAGCGGCTTGCACCTCAAGAGGAGTGCTCGGAATTGGTGTCCCCATGGCCACGGCTATTGCCGATTGTGCGCAAGCAGCAAGAGATTTCAAAAATAACGGTAAAAATCCTCCTCTGATTATTGCAGACGGCGGAATGGTAACCTCAGGCGACATATGCAAAGCCATTGCCTGTGGTGCTGACGCGGTGATGATCGGCTCGCCCATAGCAAGAGCTAAAGAGGCTCCCGGCAAAGGATTCCACTGGGGAATGGCAACACCAAGTCCAGTATTGCCGCGCGGCACCCGCATCAAAGTCGGAACCACCGTTTCATTAGAAACAATATTAAATGGTCCAGCCACAGTGGACGACGGCACCCAGAATTTGACCGGCGCCTTAAGAACCAGTATGGGAACGCTGGGAGCGACCACACTTTCTGAAATGCAAGAAGTGGAAGTCATTATCGCTCCTTCAATCTTGACTGAAGGCAAGGTCTACCAGACAGCCCAGCACCTGGGCATGGGTAGAAGCTAGGACTTTTCAACCTGATTTAAGAATTAAATCTGCAATTTTTTTGAACTCTTGACCTGAAACTTTCGTCTTTATTAGTGTAGGCTCTCTTCACTCACACCGGCGAGGTTTCATTATGAATAGAATTTTTGGGCTCGGAATCACTTCACTTCTGGTATTTTCCTTTTTAAGTGTCCAGCAGGTTGAAGCGCAATGGTGGAAACAACGTTCAAACAATAGACAATGCAATCAGCAAAGCCGTATCAACGGTGGACTAGGTTCAGGCGCTTTGACGGCAAGAGAAGCGCGTCGCATGCAAAAACAACAAAGAAAATTAGCCAAACGTGAAGCAAGAATGCGCATGACAGGCGGCATGAGCCGGAAAGAAGCACGAAGACTGGAAAAACAACAAGACCAGCTAAGCAAGAATATCTACAGACAAAAGCACGACGGTCAAACCAGATAGTTTTATATACAATTAAGAAAATTAGGAATCATTGTCAGGGGCACTTCGTCTAACTAATCTAATTCATTCAACGGAATTACTTCTTTGATACACTGATTGGATATGACGAGTAAAAAAACGATTTTAACTACCGCCCTGACATTGAGCCTTCTTATCGGAGGTTGGGCTTTTATAAATGAAGCGCGGGCAGACTCAAGCGCTGCTATCCAGTCGCTCACGCCAAACAGCATTGCCGATGTAGCCGAAAAAGCTGCACCAGCTGTGGTGAATATAGATATTTCAAAACCGGTCGTCGCACCCACCAGCTTTATGGGAAGACCTATTAAGGAAGGTCAGCAGGTTGAAATCAACGGCAAAAGTGTAAGGCTGGAGGATTTCTTAAAACGACTGCAAGAACGTTATGGAAATCAGGAAGGTTCGGGAACAGGTTTTGTAATCAAAAAAGACGGATATATCGTGACCAATAATCACGTTGTAACCGGTGCAAATAAAATCGAAGTTTCATTTCAAAACGGAAAAACTTATGAAGCGTCTATTGTGGGCACAGATAGTTTTTCGGATCTGGCCGTATTAAAAATCAACGCCAATGATCTGCCCACACTCAGCCTGGGAGAATCAAAATCGGTCAGACCTGGTGAATTTGTGGTGGCAATAGGCAGTCCACTCGGCTACAAACATACAGTCACTTTCGGCATTATTTCAGCCGTGGGAAGAGACGTGCGCGACATTAACGGAAACATCAACTTTTTGCAGACCGATGCCGCCATTAACCGCGGCAATTCAGGTGGTCCTTTGATAAATATGAAAGGTGAAGTGATTGGTGTAAATACAGCCATCATCACTAAAGGCTTTGCCCAGAACATAGGCTTTGCCATACCGGCAGATATCGCCGACGGAGTTATAGAAAACCTGATCAAAAACAAGGTTGTTCAACGCCCCTGGATTGGAATCGCTATGGCAGAAGTGGATGAGCATGTGGCCGAAACGCTCAACCTGCCGCCCAATACAAAAGGCGTGGCGGTGGGAGAAGTTTTTAAAAACAGCCCTGCCATCGCCAGCGGTATCATGACCAAAGACGTCATTCAAAAAATGGACGGCAAATCGGTGCAGTCACCAAAAGAAGTGCGCGACTATATTCTTGCTCATAAAGTAGACCAGAGTATAAAAATTTCTCTTTTGCGAGACGGCAGACCAATGGAAGTGTCGATAAAAATCGGACAATATCCCGAACAGCCGCCTGTAGCCGGACGGGGCAGATAGCTTTTAAGAAGAATAGCGCAACAAAGCCATAGCAGCGCCGAATCCGTTGTCTATATTGACTACAGTGACACCGGAGGCACAACTATTGAGCATGGTCATAAGCGGTGCGATACCACCAAAAGCAGTGCCATAACCGATTGAAGTGGGAACGGCTATAACAGGACATGAAACCAGTCCGCCCACCACGCTGGGAAGGGCTCCGTCCATTCCGGCTACAACAATTATCGCGTCGCTTTCTTTGAACTCGTCGATTCGGGAAAGCAGTCTGTGTATTCCGGCAACACCGACATCAAACACACGGCAAATAGAAACACCATGATGTTCAAGAAATACAGCCGCTTCTTCAGCCACAGGAATGTCTGAGGTACCGGCAGTAAGAATGCTTGCTTTGAAGTCTATTTTTTTGTCGCCGGTTTTGCCGAATCGAATAATTCGGGCAGTTTCAAAATATGTGCACTGTATTAATTTGGAAACACTTTCAAATTGTTCTTTGTCGGCGCGTGTAGCTAGAACAAAAGATTCGACTTTGAGCAAAGACTGAGCAATAGAAGCAATCTGCTCAGGAGTTTTTCCAGGACAAAAAATGACTTCACCCACACCCTGACGAGAAGCGCGGTCGTGATCCACACAGGCAAAATCAAGATTTTCAAATTGAGTGGTTTTATTCATGGCTTGCATTCACTATATTCATGGCACCCTGTCTGTACCCGTTGGGATTTATTTCCACATTTTTGTAGCCTAGATTTTGCAGTCCGGTTTTTATTTTTTCGCTCAAATCAGATTCGATTTGAAAACGCAAAAGCTCGTCGCTTCCTACTTCCACTGAGGCTGTATCTGACAGATGTCGCACCCGCACTTGTTTAAAATTGAAAGATTTGACCAGGTCTTCGGCTTTTTCAATTTGATTCAAACTGGTTATTTCGACAGGAGCAAAAGTAGGAATCCGCGAAGAAAGACAGGCATTGGAAGGCCAATCCCAACTGGGCAAACCGGCACGACGAGCCAACTCACGTATTTCTTCTTTGACAAGACCGACTTCTTGCAAAGGACTCAAAACTTGATATTGTTTTGCCGCCTGGTGCCCCGGACGAAAATCTGACAAATCATCCACATTTGCCCCGTAAGCAATATGCTTGATTGAAAGGTCGCCTGCCAGTCGTTCCATTTCTGCAAATAAAGTGGCTTTGCAAAAATAACAACGCCTGGCGTCGTTTGTTTTGTATTCAGGCAATTCTGTCTCGCGGGTTTTTATTTCAAGCAGATCAAAATCAAATTGTTTTGCTTGTTCTTTTGCCTTTTTCAAATCCGATTGAGCCAGACTTTCAGAAACGGCGATAATTATAAGAGCCCGTTTTCCAAGAGCTGCTCTTGCGTAATAGGCAAGCAAAGCAGAGTCCACTCCGCCTGAATATGCCACCATCACGCTTTCAAGATCTAAAAGTCTCTCAAGCAGTTTTTCTTCTTTAGCTTCTAACATCGCAATAACAGTTCTGAATCAGCGAAGTGATTTGCTCTTTAAGAACCGGAGCCGGCTTAGTGAGCATGTCTTCTTTTATTCGAGTAATATGCTCGGTCAATTTGTTGTTGTCGATATTTTGCGGTTGTCCTACAAATATTTTGGCGTAATGAGTTTTAGCAAGACCTTCTTCAGCCATGAGCAATTCTTCGTATAACTTTTCGCCCGGGCGCAATCCGACAAATTCTATATTTATGTCCACTCCCGGTCTCAATCCGGAAAGTCTTATTAGATCGTTAGCCAGATCCAGAATTTTCACCGGCTGCCCCATATCAAGCACGAATATTTCTCCGCCTTTGCCCAGAGCTCCGGCTTCAAGAATAAGCTGGACAGCTTCAGGAATAAGCATGAAATAACGGGTGGCTTCAGGGTGAGTGACAGTGACAGGACCGCCTTGTGCAATCTGTTGTCTCCACAGTGGAATAACCGAACCGCGGCTGGCAAGTACATTGCCGAAACGCACAGCCACAAATTTGGTTTTGGATCTGGTGGCGATATCCTGCACCACTATTTCGGCGCAACGCTTAGTAGTGCCCATCACCGATGTGGGATTGACCGCTTTATCGCTTGAAACAAGCACGAATGTTTCCACTGCATAGGAATCGCTCAACTGCGCCACCACTCTGGTGCCGAACACGTTATTGGCTATCGCTTCAGCCACATTGGCTTCCATCAAAGGGACATGTTTGTGGGCGGCGGCATGGAAAACCACTTCCGGTTGATATTGCTCAAAAACCGCGCCCATGCGATTTTCGTCACGCACATCGGCAATAATAGAATCAACGCTGTAACCGCGGGCTTGCAATTCTTGTTGTATACCGAAAATACTGTTCTCACCTTTACCGACAAGAACCAGGCGAGCCGGACTGAAACGGATTATCTGGCGGCACAGCTCGCTTCCAATGGAGCCGCCGGCTCCTGTCACAAGTACACTGCGTCCGGTTATGTAATCGGCTATGGCTTCAGAATCAAGTTTGACAGGCTCGCGTCCAAGCAAATCTTCAAGTGAAACTTCACGCAACTGGCTGACACTCACTTTTCCGCCAATAAGATCATATAAACCGGGCAATATTCGTGTTTCCACTTCGCCATTGCGGCAAATTTCCACAATGCGTCTAATTTCACTGGCAGGTGCTGAAGGCATGGCGATGATGACTTGATCCACACTCAAGTTTTCTATCAAATTGGGCAGAGCGTTTGTGCCACCAAATACGGTTAGGTGCCCGATACGCTTTTTATATTTGTCCGGATCATCATCTATAAGACCGACAACATCCACCCCCATATTGCGGTGCTCCATTTCTTTTAGCACCATTTGTCCGGCATCACCGGCACCGACAAGCAAGGCGCGACGTCTGGCCGGTTGGCGCCAGTGTCTTCTTTGCTGATGTTCGGTAGCCAGACGACGATAAACACGAGGAGCGCAAAGACACAAGAATGTAAGTCCTGAGTGGATGAAAATAATGCCCAGTGACAGGTGGTGATGCGAAATTACAAGCACTCCGGCTACACGTGCTGTGAGCACTATAAGTGATGTGACACCGACGGCGCATGCAAGTTCGACTATTTCAGTGAGCCCGGTATAACGCCATAAACGTCTGTAAACACCAAAAATCCAGTTGAATGCAAGTTGCATCAAAATCCAGACTGGTGCAACCAGCGTGAATTGACTCAGATAATCAGGTTCGATATGCCCGTCAAAACGAATGATGAAAGCAAGCATGACAGACAGAGCGATGGCGCAGGCATCAATGGCTACCTGCCCAACCCTTCCCAGACTGAAATAACGTCTTATGCCGGGATTCTCCGTTGTTTTTGGGCGTGAAGAGACTATCGGTCTATCTGTTTTAACCTGGTCACTGCGTACTTGAGTGGCTTCAATTACTGGCACGACTTTCAAATACCTGTCTTAGCTTGTTTGACTTGAAAGGCTATATTATCACCTTAAGCCACTAGTCAAGAACTAGGATATTTTCATCTTGCCGCGCTGTCTTGCCACCCATTCGCGCACTCTTTCCTCGGGCAGGGCAAGGGCTCGGGCAGTTTCGCGCACAGCCGCATCATGACCCACATCTAATTTGAGCACCTGGTTGTAACGACGAATACACATAAGTTTGATGGCACCGTCTTGAAAGTCGCCTGTCGCGCTCCAAACCAGGAACCAGGTCAGGGCATAACCAAAAATCACCGAAAAAATAAGGGCTCCCAGGTGGAAACTCATAAATCCCGGAGTCAGTTTGACGCAGTAAAAATAACAGCCGACTTCATAAGCAATAAAAGCGATGAACCATAACTGTGTAAGGTCGCGTTTGTCGTATTTACGAGTAGGGTCCTGGTTTAGCTGTCGGTTGAAAATCTCGCCCCGTGCGCTTTTAACCCACTGAGTATTGATCTCTTTACGCTTGGGGAAGACCATACTGGCGCCCAGAACTGAAGCGATGAGGAAAAGCGGACCATAAAAATAAGTATCATCTAATGCTTTGAAACGATCAAATTGAACAATTCCCCAGGGTAGATAAAGGGCGGCCAAAATCAAACCGATATAAGCAGGACCAAGTTTTTGTTCTACTTTGGTGCCGAATACCCATAAAAAATACATATTGGCAAGAAGCTGCCAGGTAGCAAAACTGGCCAGGGCCGCAGTCGGCAACTGAGCGGCAAGTCGCAAGAAGTCTTTGTTGGCGAAAAACTTATATATATTCACGACCTGAAAACTATTGGTTTTCATCCAGTTGATGGCGCCGATATGAGGTGTCCAGGGCTCAAGGCGTGTCTGGCTCATCCAGGCGTAAACAATGACAAAACCGAAAATGACAAGCAGGGTGAAGACTGGAATGCTTCCCTGAGCCTGGATTTCTACTTTGGTCGGAGCTGAATATGACATGGCAGTTTTTCCGTTGGAACTACTACTTATTTTACAGTCTGACCCAGATAACTTGGACCTAAACCACTATATTTATGAGCTTGTCAGGAACAACTATTACTTTTCTTATCGATTTGCCGTCCAGTTTGGCCAGCATTTTTTCATCAGCTTTGGCCAGACTTTCCAATTCTTCTTTTGCCATGCCCCGCGGTATCAATGCTTTGCTTACGATTTTGCCGTTGACCTGCATAACAAGCTCGACTTCATCATCTGATGTGAGTTCATTTTTATATACCGGCCAGGTATAAACGTGGATGGATGCACCTTCTTTTGTGTTGTAACCAATGCGGTCCCATAGCTCTTCGCAAATATGGGGCGCCATCGGTGCAAGCAAAAGAAGCAAACTTTTCACAGCGAATGAAAGCAATTGCAACTGCTCGCCGGTAAGCTTTTCTTTGACAGGAGCCAGATTGTCGGCACCTGATTTACTGTCACCATTTTTAGTGGCAGTGGTGAGAGCACGACAATATTCATAAAGTCCATTTACCATTTCCATTAATCTGGCAATGGCAGTGTTGAACACCTGCCTGTCCTGCGACAGATCAGTCGTAACTGCCTTGATTGTTTTGTGCACCAGTTTATGGAATTTTTTGGAAACATCGTCCAGCTTTTCATGAGTTTCGTCGGACAAATTATTGCCTTCAAACACCGCCACAGAGTTGTGTTCAAGCAGGTCTTCCACAATTCTCCAGACTCTTCCCAGAAATCTGAATTGACCGACTGCACCTTCTTCAGACCACTCAAGCTCTTGCTCGGGAGGAGCGGCAAACAAGGTAAACAGCCGAGCCGAATCGGCGCCATATTTTTTGAAGAAATCGAGTGTTCCCACTACATTTCCGCGCGACTTGGACATTTTTTCAATACGACCCGATTGAGCCGAATATTTGGTCACCATACCCTGCGAAAGCAGGTTCATGAATGGCTCGTCGCAATTGACCAGACCCATGTCTTTAAGGGCTTTTACAAAGAAACGCGAATAAAGCAAATGCAAAATAGCATGCTCGATGCCGCCCACATATTGATCCACCGGCATCCAGTAATTGACATTTTCTTTGCTGAAACCTTCTTTCTGATTTTTAGCATCGGTATAACGCAAGAAATACCAGGACGAACAAATAAATGTGTCCATAGTATCTGTTTCACGCCGTCCCGCCTTGCCGCATTTGGGACAATCGGCTTTGAGGAAGCTATCAAGCTTGCCCAGAGGCGAGCCGCCCTTGCCCGTGAATTTCACTTCTTCAACAGGCAAAATAACCGGGAGATTTTTCTCCTCAACAGGCACCGGTCCGCAGTCAGGACAAAATATAAGCGGTATGGGACAGCCCCAGTAGCGCTGACGGCTTATGAGCCAGTCACGTAATCTATACTGGATTTTCTTTTTGCCGTAACCGTTATCTTGCGCCCAGGTGACCATGCTTTCTTTGGCATCTTCACTCTTTTGTCCGTTAAATTGACCTGAATTTACCATCACTCCAGAATCGCAATAAGCTTCTTTCAACTCGCCTTGCGATTTGCCTTCCGGAGCGATAACTTCAATCACCGGCAGTTTTTGCAATTTGGCAAATGCAAAATCACGCTCGTCATGAGCAGGCACACCCATGACAGCACCGGTTC
>CAZEQP010000064.1:0-10017 GCA_964514345.1 uncultured Candidatus Obscuribacterales bacterium | reverse complement strand
TGCATCACCAAGATTGGCTAGAAGTCTGGGTGACATTTCTTGAATAACGTATTCTTTGTTAGGCGAGTCAAAAAACATTTATTTTTTTCCGCCGAATATGCGTCTTGAAATTACTTGCATGGCAAAATTAGGCAAAGTGCCCGCCATACGTTTGAAACGCCAGGGCTCGCATTTCAGTCTGTACAACCACTCCAGATTCAGCTTCTGATACGATTCAGGTGCACGCTGCACAAATCCGGTCCAGACGTCAAAACTGCCTCCTACTCCCATTATTACTATGTCTTTAGGAAGGAGGTGTTTCCATTCTTTGATGAAGTATTCCTGACGCGGCACTCCCATAGCCACAAGAAGCAGTTTGGCATCGCTTGCCGCAATGTTTTGAACCAGCTTTTTTTCGCCGCCTGGCTCAATGAAACCGTGATGATGAAAGACAATTTTAATTCCGGGATGTTTTTCAGGCAGGACAGAAAGCAATTTTTCCATTACTTCCGGTTTTCCACCAAGCAGAGCCACAGGCTCATTTTTCGCCGCTGCACAGGCCAGCGCTTTTTGAGCCAGCTCGATGCCGGGCAAACGATTGCAGGATATGCCGTCCATTTTCAATGCCATAACAACGCCTGCGCCGTCCGGAACAACTAGATCCGCCTCACGAATGACATTGTCCAGTTTTTGATCTTTTTGCGCTTGCACAATCATTTCGGCATTGATTGTCACCACCTGCATATTGCTGGTGCAAGCGCCCTGCCATTGCGTTTGCATCCGCTCAAGTGCTTCGTCGAAACTTATCACATCGACCGGGTAACCTAAAACTTGAGAGCGCGACATGGACAAAATCCTCTTATTTTAAAAATTTTGCCAGCAATTGTTTGTTTTGTCTTGCTGATTTTTCTTTATCGCCAGATATTCTCTTTGCCTTTTGAGCAAGGGCTCCGGTGTTTTCCAATAGCTGGTTTACTGTGGCTTCCGTTTTTTCATATTGATTCAACCTCAAGTCCAGATACGGCTGTTCAAACTCTTGGACCACCATTTTCACTTTTGGATCATACGAAATTCCTGCTACCGGAACCCCCGACTTTAATGCCATTATGACTGCGTGAAGGCGCATTGCAACAACCATATCCAGACCAGCGATAAGCTTGCGTCAGTGACTGGGAAGATCGTTGGGCTTGACCGAGGGGTGTTCCAGTTTGAGCTTCAATTGACCGCCGACATTTTCCAAAAGAGCGCGATCTTGTGATTCGTGCAAAATCAGGGGAACAAGGACCGCATCGGCTGGGAGATTTTTTCTCAAAGCTGAAGTAATGCTGGAAAGCCATTCTGCGGTAAGAACTTCACTCTGGCGTAATGACAGACCTATTTTCAAAGGAGCACCATTTTTGGTGTCATTTGCACCACTTGCCGCCGGCAGCGACCAGACAGGATCGGCGGTCAGGTGACATGGAAGATTCCAGTCGCGCACCATTTTTTCAGACTGAGAATCTCGCACACAGATGCAATCGGCCATGGTCAGGGATGCCTGAGTTAGAAAGCGTGAAAATTCGCTTTTCAAAGGCCCGATACCTTGAGCATAAACAAAAATCGGTACCCGCTTCAACTTGGCCAGAAAAAAAAGAAAAGCATAATAAACAACCGATTTTATCGAGCTAGTGTCTTGAAATAGTCCGCCGCCGCCGCTGATGAATAAATGGGCATGCGACAACAAAGAAAGTATTTCGGCTGTATTCCAGCGGTCGATGCTTTCCACATCAAATTTTTTTGCAGTGGCTTCAGGATTTTGCGAAAGAACGCATATTCTGACGCCCGAATTGATTTCCCTGACTTCACGGCAGAGTTCTTCCAGGATTGCTTCGTCACCCAGATTGTCAAAACCGTAATATCCGGATATGACAACGCATTTTTTTGATTCGGACATCATTTCATCCAGCTTGCCAGCAGAACAGTAAATAAATTTCGCAGTTATAATACCAAGACTATGGTCACAAAAAACTTTCCCGGGCTTACTTCCCTGAAAGTGGAAGCACAGGGCGTAAGCCTGGCAGAACGCATCGTCTGGGTGAAAGTGCGCCCGGCTGATATTCAAGAGCTTTTGCAAATTATTGAGGTGGCTCGCCACCACAATAAATGCCGGGTATTCCGCCTGAGCCGGATATGTTCTCAGGAGGCCATTTTACAAAAATTAGACCATATAAAAAATTTGCCTTTTGACTCGGCAATATTCGTTGATATGAGTTTGTTCAATAAAATAGTCGAACATACCAAAGAAGACCAGGTAATTTCGGTTGAGACCGGCATGAGTCTTTCGGCTCTAAATGAGTATTTGCAAAAAAATAGCCAGTGGTTTCCCGCTTCTTCCATATTTAAGGAAGATTCAGTAATTGATTTTGTCGACGAAGCAGCAGGTGGTCACAATCTTGCCGGTTATGGAGGGGCCAGAGGAATTGTTCTTGGACTTTCATGTGTATTGAGTTCGGGCGACCTGATAACTACAGGTGGAAAGGTAGTAAAAAATGTCACCGGTTATGACTTGAGCAAATTGTTTGTAGGCGGACAGGGAATTTTCGGATTGGCTTATCAAGTCAATCTCAGACTTTTTGTCAGACCCCTGAAACAAAAACTGCAAGTGTTTGCCTTCAGCGATTTGCGTCAGGCTCTTTTTTCGGCCGACAAGCTGGAGCGCCTGGCTCAGAAAATTTCAGGACAGGCAAGCGTACAACTGATTGACACCCGGCTACTGACCGCTGCCATGCCCAGCTGGAATCAAATTGTCAGAGACAATGCTACAGCCGAAGAAGCTCTTTTCAGGCTGAAATCCGCTTTTAAAGGAAATGAAAAAACATACTCCTATCTTGTCTTCTTTCAAACTTCAGGTCATCCGGATGTGGTATCACAAATGGTGCAAGAAGGAGAAGCCCTGTCTTGCGGTGCATCGGTATGGGAGTTTGAAGACGGATCTGCTTCATATCTTTGCGATTTTGTCGGCCAGGCGGCCGACCTTGTTGCAATCAGCGCCGGCTCGGCCCAGTTGTCTATAAGTTCTTCTCGTCGTGCTCTGGATCGTCTGATGACCGACACATTGCCTGAGCTTGATGTTTACTGGTATTGTCACAGACCCTCGGGAAAATTGACTCTGGTGCATGAGAAAGGAGAACTGTCATTGTGGCTTGAAAAAATAAGAAAGAGCAGCGAGTCTTTTTCAATTGCCTATTCGAGCCCCGAATATTTCAAATGTGTGGAAAAGAAGGAAAGCACCGATTCTTATCCGGAACATAATCTGGCTGTAAAAGCCGGCTTGATAACAGAATTGAAATCAAAATTTGATCCGCACAATTTGTTCAATCCTCTGCATAAATTTGAAGGCGGAGGAAACTCAGCATGACTTTGAAATTAAATCCGGATACGCTTGAAAGCTGCATTCACTGCGGATTATGTCTACCTGCCTGTCCCACTTATCTTGCCACAGGAAGAGAAATGGAATCACCTCGCGGACGCATTTATCTTGTTTCTCAATGGCAAAAAGGTGAAAGGGAACCAAACGATCGTTTAGCCCAACACCTTGATTCTTGCCTGGGTTGTCTTGGCTGTCAGAGCGCCTGTCCATCCGGTGTGCAATATGAAGAGATCATCACTGCCGCACGTATTGGCCTTGCCAAAAAGAAAAAAAACAGTTTGCGCACAGTGCTCCGTTTTGTTTTTTCACGTGTTTTGCCGAATTACGATTTACTACTCTGGCTGGGCAAACTGCTGCATTTGTGGCAGCAAGCGATGGGCAGGGACGCAGTACAAAAATTTGTCTCCACTCTTTCTCCTCAAATCAGAAATCACGTAAACATCGGACCATTGCTCGAAAAACTTTGTGATTTCGAGCTTTTCACTCCTATGGTGCCTGAGCATCAAAAGTTGCCACAGGCATCAGGCAATTTCAATAATGAAACGGCCAATTTATTCAAAGGCTGCGTGATGGACGTTTTTTACAATCATGTCAATCGGGCCGCCATCAATCTGATGTGCAAAACAAATGAAAATAAGACCCAGGTTCTTGTGCCCCAGCAAACTTGTTGCGGTGCCCTTGCCATGCATGCAGGAGAAGAAGACATAGCAAAAGAGCTGGCCTGGCGCAATATTTGTTTTTTTGAAAGCACAAACGACCCTGTTGTGGTGACATCAGCCGGATGCGGAGCCATGCTTAAAAGTTATCCCCACTTATTTACTGAATCCACTCAAAAGGAGCGGGCAGAGTCCTTTGCAAGTCGGGTGATGGACATTAGCCAGTATTTAAGCGGCAAAGATTTAGGCCAAAAAGCAAATGACAAAAGCCTAACCTTTACCTATCACGCCGCCTGCCACCTGGTGCATGCCCAAAAGGTGACAGGTGAACCTCTGGCTCTTCTGTCCGAAATAAGTTATCAAGGTGAATTAGTACCTCTGCCCGAGGCTGAGCATTGCTGCGGTAGCGCCGGTATATACAATCTGATTAACACCAGTCTCAGTCTGGCTGTGCTTGATCGCAAGCTGGATCATATCGAGCGCACCGGGGCTCAAACAGTTGTCACAGGCAACCCCGGCTGTATGCTCCAGCTTGAAGCGGGAATCAAGAAAAGAGGGCTTGGAATAAGAGTCTGCCATCTGGCAGAAATTCTAGATGAATCTTATAAATAGGGTGTCAAGGCTCACATAGACCGTATAATTAGTCATTCGCCAGCAATAAGGAATGAGGAATTGGTAAGCCAGGTGCTAATGAAACCCAAAAGCCCAGATTTGTTCGAGTCGGACTTGCCCAAAGACCGCCTGGAACATTATGTCAAACAGGGTCTGGTTGCAATCGACACTGAAACCAGAGGTCTTGTTATTCCGCGGGATCGTCTCTGTCTGGTTCAATTGTGTGACTCTGAAGGCGTGGTCAGTTTTGTCAGATTCGGTAATCCTGAAGAGTTGCCTTTGAAAAGCGATTCTAACTTGAAAAAATTGCTGGAAAACGAAAAGGTAGTGAAACTCTTTCACTATGCCCGTTTTGACGTGGCAGTGATGAAATACTATCTAAATGCCTCAACAAATAATATCTGGTGCACCAAAATCGCCTCCAAACTGGTGAGAACTTATACCGACAAGCACAGCCTGAAATATCTGGTGCTTGAGCTTCTGGGCATCGAACTGGACAAATCAAATCAGATGAGCGACTGGTCGCGTGACGATTTGAGTCCGGCTCAGCTTGAATATGCAGCCAATGATGTGCGTGTTCTAATTCCGCTCAAAGAAATTTTGACTGATATTCTGAAACGAGAAGGCAGGCTGGAATTAGCTCAGAATCTGTATAAATCACTGCCCTACATTTGTGAATTGGATTTGCTGGGATTTCAAAATATTTTTGATCACTAAAGAAGAGGACACCAATGCAAGACAAGCAAAAAACAAACCTTGAAACTGAGAAGCTTATTTTTGAAAAATCGGCTCAAGGCAGAACTTCTCAAGTCTTGCCAAAGATAGGTGTTGCAACAAAAGCTCAAGAAAAATTGTTGCCGCCTTCAATGCTGCGAAAAAACTCCACTCATTTACCTGAAGTCTCAGAACTGGAAGTAGTGCGTCACTTTGTTCGTTTATCGCATCTCAATCATGCCATCGACACCGGGTTTTATCCTCTGGGTTCATGCACCATGAAATATAATCCCAAAATAAACGATGCTATGGCAATGCTCGACGGTTTTAAATTTCTGCATCCGCACCAGCCGGTAGATCAAATCCAGGGCGCACTTGAATTGTTGTGGAATTTGCAAGAGTCAATCGCTCAGATAGTGGGACTGCCCTCAGTCACCCTGCAACCGGCAGCCGGGGCCCATGGTGAGATGACCGGTTTGCTCTTGATCAGATCATACTTTGAAGAAAAAGGTGATACCAAACGTAATAAAGTGATCGTGCCTGACACCGCTCATGGTACCAATCCGGCTACTGCCGCCATGGCCGGTTTTGAAGTGGTGGAAATAAAATCAAACGACCGCGGGCTGGTTGATGTGGATGCTTTGAAAGCCGCTCTGGGTCCTGATGTTGCTGCAATCATGTTGACAAATCCCAATACTCTGGGACTGTTTGAAGAAGAAATCATGACAGTGCAAAAACTGGTGCACCAGGCAGGCGGACTGCTTTATTACGACGGCGCCAATTTGAACGCTATTATGGGACTGGTGCGTCCTGGAGACATGGGTTTTGATGTCTGCCACCTGAATCTGCACAAAACATTTTCCACTCCCCATGGCGGCGGCGGTCCGGGTGGATGCGCCGTGGCTGCACGCAAAGAACTTGATCCTTATATGCCTAAACCTTCTGTAGTCAAAAAAGGAGACAAGTACGAGTTTGACTGGAACCGTCCCAATTCAATCGGAAAAATAAAAGGTTTTTACGGCAATTTCGGCATCCTGGTCAGAGCCTACGCCTATATTCTGGCCAACGGAAAAGAAGGACTGTGCCAGGTTTCACAAGACGCCATTTTGAACGCAAACTATATTCGTCATATATTGTCCAAACAATTTACCCTGCCATATACCCAACCGTGTATGCATGAATTTGTTTTATCCGGCAATCAGCAAAAACAAAGAGGTTGTTCCACCGCTGTAATGGCCAAGCGTCTTCTGGACTTTGGCGTGCACGCACCGACCGTTTATTTCCCCCTTGTGGTGCCTGAGGCTATGATGATCGAGCCCACTGAAACCGAATCGAAAGAAACTTTAGACAGCTTTATCGAGATCATGCAGACCATCGACAAAGAAAGCATCGAGTCACCAGATACAGTGAAAAATGCTCCTTACAATACCCCGGTGTTGAAATTGGACGAAGCCCTAGCCGCCCGCAAACCGAATTTACGCTGGCAACCCAAGAGCAATTAGAGGGTTTGCAGACAATCTGTAGACAATGTATATGTGTAGCAGTTCGCCTGATATATGCACTGTTTCCTAATACTCTAAATACTGTTAACAGTGTCAAAAATTGTTGACAGTCGTAACGAGATAACGTTACATTATTAATGACGCGAATGCGTCTTCAAGGACCACACAGATAGACTCCTTGCTTGCCATATCCGTATTACTTGCTTACGGCCGAGGTTGATGTTTCGTCAACCAGAAAAATCATTTGTGGCCGTCAGTTTCTCAATATTTCAGGTATGAGCGTTGCGAGCGCATAAGTCCATTAAGTAATAATGGTGACAAGCAAGGAATCTATCCAAAAAGGTTAGCTGACATGAGCCAGAAGTCGCGAATTTTTGATCTGGAAACCTTTTCTCAACTGGCTTGCGCTCTGGATATATCCGAGTTCGAGCTTTTCAGAAATGCTTACAGAACCAATGCAGAGTATTCTTTATATAAGAAGAAAAAGTGTTCAAAGTCGTTTCGCACTATTGCCGTTCCTCCTGAAAGTCTCAAAGAAATTCAGAAAAGCATAGTTTCTAAAATACTCAATACCGTTCCCTTGCCCACAGAATGCACAGGTTTTAGAGCCGGTCATTCTATTATGGCAAATGTAAAACCGCATTGTGGGCGACGTTTCGTTTTTTCAACCGACATTGAAAACTTTTTTGAATCAATAACGAGTGAAAGAGTGTTGGAGTTTTTTCTCAGGCTGGGTTTTTCATTCCCGCTTGCTTCCGTACTTACCAGTCTCACCACATATAATGGCACACTTCCAACCGGTGCTCCTTCCTCGCCGGCTCTTGCCAATCTTGTTTGCTTCCCTCTAGATAGCGAATTGTCCGATTATGCCACCAGCAAAAACTGGAGCTACACTCGTTACGGCGATGATCTAACCTTTTCCGGAGACACTCGCTTCAGCTTGCAGGACATGCGTATCATTTCAGACATTGTCGAGTCGGAAGGATTCAGTCTCAATATGCAAAAGACTCGTTTCACTCGCAGCAACAGCGCTCAAATCGTCTCCGGTCTGGTTGTGAACGAGAAGCCTAATCTACCAAGAGACAAACGCAGAACAATAAGAGCAATCTTTCATCAGGCTCAACATTTTCCGGAGCGTTTTAAAAATAGAACGCGCGAACTGGAGAATCATTTGTGTCAGCTTTCAATGCTGGCCCCGCTTAGTACCGAAGTGCTTAAGTACAAAGCAATCTTGAATAGTTTAACTTAGAAAAATTGTGAGTTTCCGCACGGCATAGTTTTACATTGCAAAACGCAACATTCTTCATGCTTTGCAGCTTCAACACTGGCGACTTAAGCCAATCTTTCTTGTAAATACTGAACCCAAATTGGATCGAACCCTAGATTCCTTTTTTTAAAAAAAATAGATATCCTATGCCAATCCACACCAGAGTATAAACCAATCCAAATGCGCGTCCGTTTTTCCAACTGGTCATGGACGAGACTACCAACAAGGCAGCTACGATGAGCGCAATAAGCTGCGTACTAACTGGACCCTGAATAGTATTCGCGAAGTATCCGGCAGGAACAGCGGCGTAAGCAAGCCATCTGAGCGGACCCCGCATTGTGATGCGCGGTTCTTCCAGAGATGTTTTTTTTTCTGAGGCTTCAGACTTTTCAGATTTTTCGTCCATTTTCTGCACTCCAAAGCTTTCAAGCAGGATCGAATAATACCACGATCTTCTCAAATACTCGCTCCAATACGGTCACCGACCAGTTCCATCACCTAAAATGTGACCTAAATTACGTTTCTGTATTCGATTTTGACCTGGACAAATTTGATTCTTTCTTTGATACGGGCTATTTCGCGTCTTGTGCCTTTTATTGGAGCCAGACAAGCGAATGCCACAAGATTGATGAAAGTCAAAGGTGTGAGAGCCATCATCATGCGGCTCAATTCATCACCGTGAAAATCGAAATAACATTTCATCGAAAAAGCAAATCCAATCAGATTTGAAACTAAGAATATGCACCAGTGGAAAATAAGAAAAAGCTGTTCGCGCAAAAGGGCAGTGTTCAATGAGCGCAATTCATCCAGCAGCTCAGGCGGAATCTCATCCTCTTTTTCATGAAGGGCAAAAACAGGAGTTCTGGAGAAGGATGGTGATGTTTGTGTGTATTCGCCTTCATCGGCGAGGCTGCTCATTTTCTCGCGTTCAAGCTGAGCCAGTTGGGCATAACTTACAGTGTCCGGCACGGCGAAACTGGGTGCCTGACGTTTGATTTGAGGCATTGAAGCACGGTTGATGGCAGACTCGGTGCTGGAACCGCATTCCCCGCAAAATTTGGCACCGATTTCAATCTGGTTACTGCAATGACGGCAGTACTTTGTAGATTTGGCGGTGACGAGATTGCCTGTCATGTACCGGAAGGTGCTCCAGATCAGAATCTATATCAACTCTAAACTTAAATTCTGGCGGGAGGCGCTGCAATAAAGAATTAGTTAATGTTTTCAAGAATGGCTTCAGGAGCCATATCCTGGATCTCACAATTAGCAATATCTCAGCTAGTCAAGTTATCCCAGAAGGCTTGAGGTCAAATTGGCTGCCGTCTTGAACAGTCGAAAAGCGGCTTTGCGGTTGAATTTGCCTTCCTGAAAGACTTCTTTGAACAAGACCTGACGGATGACTTGATTGTTTTGAATGAGCAGTTTGTGAGCAAAAGGCATCACAGCGTTTAAGAAATTGAATTTTGGATTTACGGTCAATGCCACTCCTTCAAGTGTAAGAAGAGCACGCATGATATAGGTAAACTCGGACGGCAAGCGGAAAGGATAGCGATAACAAACATTGGAAAAATCAAAAAGCATTTTGCGGAAACGTACTTTAGACATTCCGTCTCCCATGCGTGAATCGACTATGGGAGTCAAATCGGCACACAGAGCCTCTCTATCTACAGATGGGGCAACCAGACCCATATCGACAAAATCGTCAACCAGAGCGCGATAGTATCTTTGAGTGGCGTGCAATAAAGCGTTTACCAGATAACTCTTCAACTCCGGCGTCAATTTGCCTACCATGCCGAAATCGAATATTCCGATACGTCCATCTTCCATCACCCGCATATTTCCCGGGTGGGGATCGGCATGGAAAAATCCGTGTTCCAG
>CAZEQP010000063.1:0-10111 GCA_964514345.1 uncultured Candidatus Obscuribacterales bacterium | reverse complement strand
GGTGCACATCCATTTTGCCTTGCTGCACAAGAATGCCGGCTGTAGGCATAATAGCCTCACTTGGCAAAGGAATATTGGCTGATTCAATCGCCATCATCACGACCACGCCCATATAGCCCCAGGACTCGACCATGTTTTTGATCCATTCCAAAATGGGGTCGATTATTTGATGAAGCATAATTAGGCGGTTCCGTTATAAGTATTCGAAGTCAAAGGCAAATTCTACTTACAATAAAGAGAATGAATCAAATACAAACCGCTAATCTGCACTTTACTTTAGCAACCGCCGGTCACGTCGACCACGGAAAGACCAGCCTGCTGCGTGCTTTGACCGGAATCGACCCGGATAGATTGAAGGAAGAGAAAGAGCGCGAGATGACAACCGATATAGGTTTCGCTCATCTAACTATATCGGTTGAGCAAATGGAAAAAGACTTTTCATCATTAAAAAGTCTAATCCCAAAATTGAATTCACAAAAAAATCTGCGTTTTGAAAATAACGCCAACCTTGGTCCCGAATCAAAAATCACTGTTTCATTTGTCGATGTGCCCGGTCACGGCAAATTCATCAAAAACATGCTTGCCGGAGTGGACGGAATCGACGCCGCACTACTAGTGGTGGCATCAGACGAAGGGGTGATGCCGCAGACCATACAGCATGTGAAAATCCTTTCTTTACTTGGAATTCAAAACTGTCTTTTAGCACTAACTAAGACCGATCTTGCATCTGCCGAAGAAAGCGAAATCGCCCTTGAAGAAGCTAAAAATCTCCTTGAACAGTTCGGAATAAACCTGGTTGATCACTCCGCTGTCTCCAATACAACCAAACGGGGAATGGACGAACTTAAAAGCAAAATATTCTCCTTGCTTTTGAGCGTGCCACATATTGACAAACGCTTTGATACTTCGGGGAATTTGATGCCCGCTTATCTTCCTGTGGATCGTGTTTTTTCCAAACCCGGTTATGGTGTAGTCGTCACCGGCACTTTAGTTTATGGACAAGTGAAAGTCGGCGACAATGTCTTTATTGAGCCGGGCGACATCGAAGGTCGTGTGCGCGGTCTTGAATCTTGCGGTAAATCTATAAAGGGCGAAGACCACGCTTTCCCCGGACAAAGATTGGCAATAAATATAAATTTGAAATCAAACAAAGACATCGCCCGAGGGCATGTGGTTCTCGGCGAGAAGCGCTCCGCCAGCAATAATCTGCTTGTGCGAGTAAGCGACCTTGGTGGTCTCAAAATCGGCTCTGAAAAAGCCAAGAAAACACTTAAAGCTCAACAAGTTTTGTTCTACAACGGCACCGCCGAGTCGGTCGGCACTTTCAGATGGCTGGAAAAACAAGACGCCGATTCATTTATCGCGCAACTACATTTGAAGGATCCGGTGCTTACCATGCCGGGTCAGCGCTTTGTCGTTCGCTACGGCGACAGCGGTATAGCCGGCGGTGAAATTATATCCACCCACCGCCCCCGGTGGCTTACTAGAGAACGCATAAACACTCTTACTGGTTTATGTCTTGCGCGAGATTACTCCGAATCCATTCTTACTTATTTAAGCTTCATTCCAGCCGGATATTGCGCGAAGAACGAACTGACTCATTTCCTGCCACCAGCCATTTTTTCACAAGAATTGAATTCCCTGGTGAAAGACGGAAAGCTTATTCTATCCGGCGAATTATTGACAGCGGAATCCACTGTCAGCAATTTTCAAAAGAAAATCCTCTCTTCTTTGGAATCTGCTCCATCAGGACTGAGCCAGGAAGATATGCGAATCAAACTCGCACCACTTTTTGAACGATCTTTATTTCACAGCATAATTGAGAGCCTGGAAAAAAACGGTTCAATTGCAAAATCCGGCACCGACAAATACACTTTGTACCAACAAAAGGACATGCAGCCAAAAGCAATAGACTCAAATCAAAAGAAAGTCGCTGACTATCTATCCAAAGAGTTTTGCATCGAAATTGACACGATATCAAAAGATCTTTCCATGGATAAAAAAACTCTGGTGCCTATTTTAAAAAAAATGGAACAGGATAAACTTGTGTCAATCGTGAATTATGAGTTTGTCTCATCATCCGAATCGATTTCGAAAGCTCATTCAGTTTTGTTCGATATCTGGCAGAGCAAAAAGAACATCTCACCCAGCGAGTTTCGCGAAAAGCTTGGCATATCGCGTAAGTACACGATGGAATTGTTGGCATTTTTCGATGACCGGCAGATCACGCGAAGAACCAATGACGGACGAGCTTTGTTGAAAGCACCGAAGAGTTAGTCAATTTTTTATCGCACCCATTGATGTTTCACAGGGCGCGCATCATAAATCCATCGCTCATCCAGCACTGTAGGCTCGACATTGAACAAGTTTATGTCCCGCGGTCCTTCAACACGTTCTGAATTTAGTATCGGTTTGGGTTTTTCAATTGTCTCCGGATATCTGAATCCATTGCCATTCGAAAAGATTATGCTTCCACCGCGATCAAACTTGATCAAAACATTCGAAGTTACAGGCTTTGTTTCTTCGTTGTTGTACACGACTGACCACTGCACAACTCTGTTGTTAATCAGTTTCAATCTGATGACATGAAAACTCGGCTTAACTTCGTCTCTGGGAATACGATAGTAAATCGAAGTGGCATCAGCCTCATCAGAAGGTATTTGAATATCCAATTTTTTCAGTTTTTTCAGACGCCCTTCAGTGAATTTGTACGGTTCTCCCATCCAGTCTTTAACAGTATCTACCGACAATCCAATTAAGTCGTAATTTCTCATCAGATTGTTAAACTGCGAATAAAACGAAATAGGATCATTAGAGTAATGACGATTGCTGTGAGGAACTAACCGCGCATCTTCTTGACCTTTTGACCAGGCAAAGCCACAAGGGGCAAACCCGAACAAAATACCTAACAGTCCCGAAATCACTATAGTGGAACGCATTGCGTTATTATAGAGCAAAGGCAACTAAATAACCAAGAAGCAAATTTAAGACTTACTTGATATGGACTTTCACCAAACTCTATACATCAAAGAATTTCCTGCCACTCTAAAAGAGTTGCAAAAAGTTCTGGCAGAACTCAAATCACCGATTAGTGTTGTAGAGCCTGATGAAAAGCCTATCGAAGAACATAGTGGACTTTTGTCTTTCTATTATCAAAACCCATTTTTTGATAACGGCAAAACAATAGTAAAAATCAAAGCAAACTTCAATATAAACAACCGCTTCAAAGAACCAATCTATGAAAAGGTTTCGCAATACCCACGATTTATAACATTCAGCTTCGGAGAGTCAGATTTCATAGCGCTTAAATTTGTTTACCTGCTGTGCTGGCCGCTTGCTAGAAAATATAAAGCGCTTTTTCGAGACAACTATTTCAACGTCTTCCTCTCTCCGGTTGAACTGGACGTCATAAGCACAGAATTAAACGAACCTAACCGAATAAACACTCTCAACAGCGTTTTCAACTCCTTTTTCCCTTTACCTATATTGGACCACCTAAAACCCGCAGTAGCAGAAATGCGAAATTTAAGCATTCCAGAAAGCATCAAACGCGAGTTTCAACCACGAGATATCAGGACTCTTTCCAATATCCCAAAGCTAGAAAATTACTTTAATTGCCAGTGGTGCCAATGGAAGTTTCCCGAACCAAGAAAAGATCCCTTTTGTAATGAGTGCAAGGCACGTTGCCATGTTTGCGGCACTCTAAATTCTTCTTGCAATAAGCCAGGAGCTATGCAATTTACACATTGGCAAGACTATTGGATTTGGGTGAGAACAAAACACGAGAAAGCTAATAGCAAGCTGCATTGGATGTATCCATATTAATGAAAAATCAAGAGCCGGATCAACACTACATAAATCCCAAACTCGCCCAGCTCTATGACTTCGACAGCCCCTGGTCGAAAGACAGAGATTATTATCTTGCCCTTGCCGGCGAGCCGCCTCAGCACATTCTAGATCTGGGATGCGGAACCGGTATCATGTGCGAAGCTTACGCTGCCAGAGGACACAAAGTTACAGGCGTCGATCCCGCCAAAGCAATGCTCGATGTCGCTCGTCACAAACCGCACGGCGCCGAGATCGAGTGGGTCCAGTCAAAAGCTCAAGATTACACATCAGAGCATCTTTTCGATTTGACAATTATGACCGGGCATGCTTTTCAGGTGCTGCTTGAAGACAAAGACGTGCTTGCTATTTTTGTAATGATGAAAAGTCATTTGAAACCTGAAGGACTTATTGTTTTTGAATCACGCAATTATAGAATCGACTGGGAAAAAGAATGGAACTATGATCTGGATTTGAAAACGCCATTTGGAGAAGTGCATGAATCCAGACGATTCATTAAAATGGAAAAAGACAAAATGACTTTCGAACTTGAATATAAATTTCCGGATGAAACTTTAAAATCCCAGAGCGTCCTTCGCTTCTGGTCAAAAAATGAAATAGAAAATCATTTAAAGAGCTGCGGATTGTTCATAGAAAAGATTCGCGGAGACTGGGATGATAAGCCGTATTATCCCGACACGTCGCATGAGATGATATTCAAAGCACGAAGCCACCGGTGAAATTGATTTATCACTGAGTAATCTTTGCTTCTAAAGTATCTTCCTTTAGCAAGACATAGTCATCAACAGCGCCCACACCTGTGAGCTGTTCAATAATCTGGTCCAGAATAGCTCCAGCCGTATCCAGGCTGGATTCAGACTTCTTATCAAACATAATTTGCAAATCCAGTTCACTGCCACGCTGAAGCAACTATTCCATTTGCTTTAGCTTGGACTGCAGGTCATGTTGATCAATGTTGAACTTGATGTGAAACTGCTTTACCGACGCCGCTTTCTTGGGCTTATTGAACTCTCCCAAACCCTTATTTAGTTCGTATTTATATTTTCCGTATTCCATTAGTTTTGCAGTTGGAGGATCTGTCGGCAAATTAGTGAGGAACAGCATCAAACCTAATTCTGTAGCCTTTTGCTGAGCGGCACTCAGGTTCATTATGCCAAGGGAATTTCCAACCTGGTCAATTACAATTACCAGTCGGCTATTTTTTCCACCATCTCCAGAACCGTCCCCAGAGCCAGTCCCACCCGCTGCCGTCTTGGGCGCAGAGAAAGGATAAAATTTGAACCGATGATTTTCTGAAGACATCAAATTGAATCCGAAATCCAACTCACGTCATGCATGTTAAATGCAAAAACAGCCATACATACTTCGTAAGCATCTCTTGCGTCCAACTTTTTTCCTCTAGCATTGACACAAATCGTGCCGTCCCTGGACCCTGCTTTGAATTCAAAAATTATTCCTGATTTCGGATCTTTAATCGCAGCGAAGAACTTACATAAAGGATCCTCCACTGGCAAAAACTCTACTCAGTACTTTTCCTCAACTTGATCAGGTTTGAGTGATAGTGTCATCAAATAATCTGTGTCGAGCGCTAGTGCTTTCAGCTCTTCATAGCCGATGTTTTCAAACTTCAGGTCAACTGCATTATTATCTAACAAACCACAACCTCATCGACCAGATTGTGATTGCGTCCGGCTTTCAATAAAGCTTCGAGCAATTCACACACTGATTGATAACGATCAATTTTTTCCTTCGCCATAGATTTTTTCACTACAGCCTCAATTTCAGCGGGGATATTGAGGTCGGGAGCTTCATCACGAATAGAAGGGGTCTCCATTGTGATTTTTTGAAACAATGTCTCCATCGCATTCTTGCCTCTAAGCGGTGGCAAGCCTGTGAGCGTTTCATAAATCATGCAACCAATAGAATAGACTTCAGAACAACAATCCACCACCTCGCCACGACATTGCTCTGGGCTCATGTAGAGCGGACTTCCGAATACTTCACCGGGCTGTGTAAGATTCTCCAGAATGACAGCTTCTTCATCGTCCAGGTCATCCCATTCTTCTATTGCCTGCACTTGTTTCGAGCCCGATGACATACACTCACCTGTAATCGGACAAATTTTGGCGATGCCGAAATCGACTATTTTGGCTATTTGTCTGCCCTCTCGATTGATGAGCATGACATTGCTCGGCTTCATATCGCGATGCACCACATTTTGATTGTGCATATAAGCCAGTCCGCGACAAATTTGAATCAGCGTCGGATAGAATTCGGCCAGCTCAAGCCGCCCCTTTTCGTTTAACACACTGCTCAAACTGCGCCCATCAAGATACTCCATCACGATAAAAGGCTGGTTGCCTTTGGTTACGTCGCAATCTAGCGTTTCGACAATATTTTCTTGCTTCACACCGCTTGTCACCCGCGCTTCACGCTCGAATCTCTTGCGGTTGCGAGGGTCGGCGCTGAGGTGGTTGTGCATCACTTTGACAGCGCAAATCTCGCCTGGGTCGCGCATTTCAGCCTGGAACACTTTGCCCATGCCGCCGTTGCCAACTTCTTTGAGCAGCTTGTATTTAGTGCCGCACATCGATACGTCGAAGCCGTTTTCGTTTTCTGTCATAACAGACTCGCCCCTCTAGTAATGTCCATTATAGATAGATATATGTCCTCCCACATAAAAAAGGGGGCGAAAATATATGGGAGGACATATAAATGCCGTTTTTTCGCGTCCGAATATGCGGTAACCCACATAATCCGGGCTGAAAACCAGCTTCTCGGCGCCAGCGTAGGCAACACTGGCATCACTCCGCTCAGTTGTGCTAGAACAGCAAATACGTTCCTATCAGCCAACTGGTGGGACGTACGCGGTTGAATTGCCGCAGTTTCTGAGTGGATTAAGGGCAATTCGAGGCATGGAGCAAATATGTTTAATCGAGAAAAACTGATAGACACTACCAAAAGCGCTGATAAAGCAATGGACTCAGGCGACCTTGATAGAGCCGAAACGCTCTACACAAAGGCTATTATCATCGCCGAAAAGCTTTATGGCAAAAACTGTTTGTCTGTTTGCTCGCTCTTGATGAGCATGGTACGCCTTTATACAAAGAAAGGCGAAAACGACCACGCCAACAGGCTGAAAGAAAAAATGCAACAAATTCTGAGCACGCCGGTAGAAATCAGCGGGCAATTCCGCAAATTTCAGGAGCAGTAGCACTTACGCCTGGTAAGCAGTTTTGCGGACGGCAGTGCTGCTGGAATTGAGTGGCATCGCCAAATTTAATCGTGCTACATGACATACATCCTGACATCGCCGAGGGTCTAACGACATGAACGAAGATAAGCATTCACTTGCTCGACAAACACTCGAGAATTTAAAACTGAGAAGAATGGAAGAACTGGGTGAAGTCTACGATGTGGACAAATCAGCAGTTCAGGATGCTTCATGCAACACTGCCGACAATCTTAAAGCCATAGTTTCCTATGAGCAACACAAACATAATCGCGAAGCTTCTAAATCTGCGCTGACATACTGGCGCAACGAAGAACCTGTTTTCGAGACCAATACCGGTGAGTATTCCGTGCCGGTCAAGCATCAAAATCTCGAGTCGCCAGGCATGGGACTTGATATGAGCTGTTTCTCTTCTTTTGTAGCCGAGGCTCACAAAAACATCTTGTTAAACGGTTTTCGCAAAAAGAAAGACGCGAAATCGCACTAGATTAGGAATTGGCCGAACCTCACATGGACGTAACAGGAAAAGCGAAAAGACCCACACTGAGCGACATTCTTAGCAATGAAACTTTTGTCGACCGCTACGAAATCCTCGAACAAATAGGCGAAGGAGCGACTGGCAAAGTATTTAAAGTCGAAGAGAAAGAGACCGGCAAAATTGCCGCACTGAAAATCATCAAATCAAAGATGGTGACCAACCCATCGCTCGTTCTTCAATTCAGACAGGAATCAGACATCGGATTTCGTTTGCAGCATGAGAACATTGCTTCAGTGCGCGAATACGGCTTGAGGCCGAGCGCTTACGTGATTCTGGATTTTTACGAAGGCGAGACGCTTTCGTCTGTATTGGCTGCCGACAAGCATTTGGGTGTGGAACGCAGCCTTGATATATTTGAGCAAATTTGCAAAGGACTTGCGCATGCTCATTTCAAAGGTGTTGTTCATTGCGATATAAAACCTGAAAACATATTGCTCTTAAAAGACGACAAGAAAAAGGACCTGGTCAAAATTGTCGATTTTGGAATTTCTGAAATGAAAGTGAAAGGCGTTTTTCGCTCTGCCAATCTGCAACCTGAAACCGAATTTTACGGAAGTCCTTTCTACACAAGCCCCGAACAGATACGGGGACTGCCAACCGACCCGCGCTCCGACATTTATTCACTGGGTTGTTTGATGTATAGAACTTTGAGCGGCAAGCAGCCAATCGACGGAGATGACATGGTTGAATGTTTGAAAAACCATATGAGCTTTGTCCCGCTAAAATTTTCCGAAGTATGCCCGGAATTGAAAATTCCTTCCAAAGTCGAAGAAATTGTGCGCCAGTGTATGGAGAAAAATCTGCAGAATCGTCTGCAGTCAGCTCAAGAAGTACTGAGCGCTCTGCGAATTTACAAAGCGAAGAAACGCCTGGGACTTTACAGCTCGTAGATTCACAATTGTGCATTTATTGCGCCGCTTGACAAGACCTTTTTGGTCCAATATTTGTTATCTTAGGAGGCGCAGCTCTGCGGAGCTCCCCGAACGAAAAGGATTCAAAGCGACCGGCAAATCCACTTTAATATGAAAATTCCTCGCACACTAGTCCCGGTACTAACCATAACGATTTTTCTAGTCGTGATACCACTGCTTATCATCACAACTCCGATCGGGCATATTTATCTGGGTTATTTTGTCAATAAATTAGCGCCGGACCGTCACCTCAAATCTTTGTTGGCTATAAGCTACCAAGAAAATCCGGCACAGTTCGAAGATGTCGCCACCAAACTGATACAAGAACCTTATCAAGACATTATCGTGTCGAGGCTTTCTGATAAGGGTGCTCAAATCACCAGCGCCAGTTACCAACCACTAGTTGTTAAACCGGAAACGACCGCGGCTTGCAACAACTTGATGGAAAAACTAAAACTGGTTTCAATCACAAAGAAGAATTCCAAAATTTTGTTCAGTCAGTCTCTGGGCGAGCACGACAAAGAAAGCGGCGGACTTGTATATGATGCTGCGCCGCAACCGGAAAGCAAGAAAGCTTCCACTGCTTTGAACGAGCACTGGTCAGTGAACTCTCGCTAGTTCAAATTGTGAGCTTTAATACGGCTCAATACATTTTTGAAAATGTCAGCTTTCGGCAAAAGGTTGATGCCCTCTTCCAGATAGTAGATTGCTTCTTCCCTATCGCCGAAATTAAGTATGTTTTTGAGCATAGCCAGTCGAGCAACAACCGATTTTGGATTTTTCAAGAAATTCTCTTCAGCGTCTTGGCGATAAACAGACTGATCTCCCAGGTATGCTTTTGCTCGGATAATTTCTTTTTCTGTCTTTTCAGCTTCCATCCGCTTTCTATCGACATACACAACGAATGTGTAAGTGATTTCGCCCTTGCCATAACCGCTCGGAACTGCGCCGAATGACTCGGCATAAATGGCATCCACGGCAGCTTCATCGAATTCTTTGGAGGCGGAACGCTTTAAATACTCAGAATGTTCGACATTGCCATTTTTATCCAGAGTAAATTTCAAGGTTACTCGCATTTCTTCAGTAACTTTCGGCGGAAACCAGCACACTCCAATTTGATTTTCCACGTTGTAAAAATAACCATCAATGGAAGTAGTGACCTCGCATCGTTTCAACTGATACGGAGGATAGGTTTTTGCTTCCTCAGCAATTGCAGGCGTCAATTGCCACAAGAGAAACAGCACCAGTGATGGGATAATTCGGAAGAACAAATATAAATCCCTTTTTCTTTACAATGACATTAAAACACAGTTTGCCTATTACAGTATGATTAGCCCATGAGCCTGGAAGACAACAATTTAAACGAACGACGAGACTACTATTCTCGCATCGCATCCGAGTACGAAAAATGCGCGCTGGAACAAACAGGATACGTGGCGCACAAGGTCGTGCCAAATCGAGTATTGCAGCTACTTTCTAAGGAGCAGTTACAATCATCTCTGAAAGTTCTGGATCTGGGGTGTGGCACCGGAAGCAGCTTTCGACATAGTAATTTGTCTTGGCACTTTTGAGTTTGTAGAAGAT
>CAZEQP010000062.1:0-10273 GCA_964514345.1 uncultured Candidatus Obscuribacterales bacterium | reverse complement strand
CCACTCCGGCCGCGGACGCCGGCGGCTCCAAGTGGGGCAACCTTGATGCAATTCCCAGTCCTTCCTCTTCTTCTTCCACCACCGCCCCCACGGGCGGTTGGGGAAACCTGGACGATATCCCCACCCCGCCAAAAGGTTCAGGAGGTGGCGGCGGTGGACTTGGCGGCGGATTACGCGGTTCTATGATGGGCAAAGCAAAAGCCACGTCAGCTGCAAGCCCTCTAATGTCCAGCCTCAGAAAGAAAGAAGCCGGTTCATCTGCACCCGCTCCTGAGGGCGGCGCCTCGGAGGCTTCGTCCGCACCAATCGATGAAGCGGCGGCCAAACAAAAACTGGATGCCTTGCTTTCTTCTTCAAGCAACGACACATCCGACTATATTTTTGCCACCCCCGGTCTTGACATGAGAGTGGCAGGGCGAATCGACGGCTGGATCGCTCAAATAGAGAAAAAGGACAGGTACAAAGGCGGTCACGCAAGACAAGTGGCTCAATACGCCGTAGCCCTGGCTCAGGAAATGGGTCTTGCCGAAGAAGAAGTAAACAAAGTCCGTCTGGCTGCCATTTTGCACGATCTGGGCAAACTTCCCATAACACCTGTTGTTTTGCAAAAATCCGAAGATGAACTGGCAGATGAAGATTTCGTCCTCAAAATGGGACATACAGCTGCCGGTGCGCAGGTACTTGAATCTTTTCCAGATCTGGCCCACCTGGCACCGATTGTAGTATCACATCACGAAGAATTTGATGGTGAGGGATTCCCTCAGGGTCTAAAAGGCGAAGAAATTCCCCTGTTGTCGCGTATCATTTGCGTAGCCAACCGTTATCACGAACTGGCGGCGCCCAAAACGTACGGACCGGGAATGGCCGAAGCTGAAGCTCAAAAAGTAATCAAAGACGGCTCCGGCGCCCAGTTCGATCCTAAAGTGGTGGAAGCTTTCACCAAACTGATTGATTCGGGAAAATTGCCGCCCCTTTAAGAAACCCTTTTACAAAGGAAACAGTTATGCGCTCGTGGTTCACTGCAGTCCTATTGATGTTGCTCCTGATTTTAACTGAAGCGCAAACTCATGCCCAGAGCACATTTGACGATAAATGGGCTCTGATAGTAGGGGTGAGTAATTATGCCGATCCCAGCCTGAATACAAATAATTGTGCCGACAATGCGCGCAAATTTCATTCATTCTTGACTAAAGAAGCCAATTTTGCCCCGGACCATTGCCGCCTGATTGTAGACGCAGATGCCACCAGACGTAACGTTATTGAATCTATCGGAGACAAATATCTACCCAGATGTGCAAATCCCAATGACCTGGTGGTGCTCTATTTTGCCGGCACCACGAGCCGGTCCTCAGAAGATGTGCAGGGCGTCAACTATTTTCTTTTCAGCGACTCCGAAAAGGACAAGCTTTACCAGACTGGTTTGTCTCTGCAAGAAATCACCGGACTCACCAGATCGAGATTAATGTGCAAAAATATTGTTTACATAATTGATGGAGAATTTGCCGACGCAGCTTTGAAATCGTCGCCTCGTAGCCGTTTCGAGAACGTAACTTCAAGAGACAGAGAAAGAAGTCCAGCCATTATCTGTTCAGGCAATTTAACCAAGAACGGAAAAAACGACAATAGTGTTTTTCTCAAAAAACTGATCGACGCTTTAAAATCCAGGGGACAATCCACCACCATAGCTGATGCGCTAAAACAAACAGGTTTCCAAAGCACCAGTCAGAATGCGGCAGAAAGCGAAATCTCAATCGGCTCGGCGCCGACTCACCCTAGAGCCCTTCCGCCTTACATCAAGTAACGCGTTAGTTAGAGAAGCTTATCTGATTTGATTCGCCGATGACACCGGCATCATATCTGGATATTTGTGAAAGCTTCATGGCAAAGTTATAAACTCTCGGTGACGATAATGAGATAACGTCTTGCACAGGAAGATTATGTTGTTTGCCCTGGGCGGTGACGAAAACAAACTTATCGCGGCTCACCGAGACTATTTTGCCTTTGTATTCTTTGCCCATTCTGGTTTTGATTGTTTCAATATTTTCTGCAACAGGACTGATTTCGGCTATTTTGGAGCCGGCATTGAAAAAACATTTGCCTTCGACACAAAGAGCATTGTCATTTTCAGTTTGCTTGCAATTAAAAAGGACTCCGCTTAACAAGTAGTCTGCGTTGCCCTTTCTGAATTCTTTTGGATTAGCGTAAACCTGGTTCGGCATCAGGTCTACACGATTGTTTGTAATAATTACTTCGGCTTGACTTGTGTTGACAGGACCGATTTTTTTGGTGCGGGTGAATCCGCTGACTTCTGTAATCCGGCTTTCATTGCCGGTTTTGCAATGCACTTGAGCGGCATTGACAGGACTTGCGCTGCAAATTTGCAGTGTGGCAAGGACAACCAATAAACTCAACGAGTGACGCATAACCTCTCCCTTCGGCTTTCTATGATGCGCTTATCTTACAACTTAGATCGACCGGGATCATACCTATCAGTGCGTCATGACCATTCACAATCTAAACATTTCATTGAGACGATCGCCATAAGCCGCCTGCTGTGCCGCTTTTGGAATTGTGAACATATGAACAATATTCCTTAACCAACTTAAAAATCTATATTTACCAGCACTATCATTCTTAAGGAATCATGAAGATGCTTTATTCATGCAGTTTGTAATTATCGATTTGGCGGACGCAAAATGAAGCGCATCATTCCTCCGCCGAATACTCTTTGCAATGAGTCCTCGATCCACTGCTGGCGCCCGGAGCTGTTGTGATAAACCTTTCCGTTTTCTCCTACTATTCCTATATGCGACCCACCTCCTCCGTTTTCCCATCCCGCTCTGCGCGCCACCACCACCACATCGCCGGGTCTGGCATTCTGTATTCCTTCGTGTCGAGTCCAACCGTTTCGCATAAGGATTTGAGTCAATCCTCCCACTCCGGCATGTCTTGCATAGTTGAAGCCTGCCTTATTCAGCGCCGCAGAAACTGACGCCGCACATCCGAGCCGTCCGGGAGTGCCGGGAATAAATCTAAACAACGCCTGTCCCACACTTTCTCGAGCGTGCCTGACGATATCTTGCCTGCCGCCTGGAGGACCTTCCGGATTTTGCCTGCGATCGGTCGGTTGTGGTCTGGGCTGGATTTCGGGTCGATCATTGGCGGGGACATGCGGCTGCCGTCTTCGTCTGGGCAGGTCCGCATCATTTCGCTGAGAATCCGGCAGCGGCAGCGACTCCGGCTGCCGTTCCGGCTCTCTTGCCGGTGCATAGCGCGGATCTTCGCCGAGCAGCTTGAAATAATTGCTCCAGTAACTTCTCCAATATCCATCCCAAAAACGTGATTGATCGCCTGTATCAGGGCATGGATTGGACGGACGCAAATATGGTTGCTGTTCCGATTGCCGACCGGGAAAAGGTTGATAGTCGGGAAAATGCAAGGGTTGATTGAATTGCTGTTGATGCGCGGGTCTGTCTAAACGAAAATATTGCGGCTGATTGAATTGTTGATGATAAAACAACTGCGGGTTTGGAACCATATATGGTTGCAGATCCCGCCGCGGTACTGCCGGCGCCGGACCGCAGGGGCAATGGATTTCCAGATTGGGCAACATGAGCCTGCTTGTGCTGTTTACCGTCCCCGGCTGAAGCCTGAAACCATTAAGATCATCTGACCGGCTGAAATCAATCATCGCCAGATTGATATTGCGTTGATCAGAAATAGATATATTCTCATTGCAATCTTGTGCGCGCGCGTTCATAGCACCCTCCAGGTGTGTTTATTTCCGTCATTGAGAAGAACGTCAGCACAAGACATCCGGCGACAACGGCAAAAGATGCCGGTCACTACATTCGGTATCATATTTTGACATGAACTATTTCAATCGCAGTCGAATCTGATCGACCGAACGCAATTAAAATTGTTCTGCTCTAAAACTTCGCAAGAATTCAGCTTCTGCGATTTTCAATAACCATTAAAATCACCGCCAACGCCGTTACCAGAAAAAAATTTAGCGGTTAGGTTAGAAACATCGAGGTGTAGCCTTACTAATTTTATTTTTTCAGTTTATTAGAAGACTTGAATATGGGCAATAGCCAAAAAACGTCCACATAGGGGAAATTACGCAGCATTTCGTTTGTTATTCTATAAAGATGCAAGAAACCGTTTTGACCAGTTACAAAAACAAATGCGTGAGCGCCTCTGACGCCGTGTCCTTAATCAAGTCAGGCGACAAAATTTTTATTCATGCTAACGCCTCAAATCCATTTCCACTTGTCGATGCCCTTGTAGCGCGGGCACCGCAATTAAAAGAAGTGCATGTATACCAGTTATTGAGTCTGGGAGAAGCCCGGCATGCCGAAGAACAATATTGTCGTTCTTTCAAAGTACAGTCCCTCTTCATCGGTCACAATACGCGCGAGGCTGTAAACTGCGGTCGCGGCGATTATATTCCTGTTTTCATGAGCGAAATTCCCGACTTGTTTTACTCAGGTGCGATTCCTCTCGATAGTGCTCTGATACAAGTTGCTCCTCCGGACGAAGAAGGAAATTGCAGTCTGGGAGTGGCAGTGGAAGCCACTCTTGCCGCGGCGATGAGCGCAAAATTTGTTATTGCCGAAGTGAATAAACAAATGCCACGTACACTTGGCAATTGTCAAATTCCCCTTTCCAGAATTGACAAAATTGTGGAAACCGACCGCCCTTTACCCGAACTGATATCCAGACCGTCAACCGATATCGATAAAGCCATTGCAGCCAATATCGCCACTCTGGTAGAAGATCGTTCCACTTTGCAAATGGGAATAGGTTCGATACCAAACGCGGTGATTGCTTTTCTCAAGAACAAACGAGATCTTGGCATCCACACCGAAATGTTTTCAGACGGCTTGCTCGATCTGTTTGAAGCCGGCGTAATCACCAACAAATACAAAACGGTGCTACCAGGCAAAATTGCCGTCTCTTTTGTTTTAGGCACCAAACGTGTTTACGATTTTGTGCATGAAAACCAGGATGTGGAATTTCATCCTTGCGACTATATAAATGATGCGTTCGTTATTTGCCAAAACAAAAATATGGTTGCCATTAACTCTGCCATAGAAGTGGATCTGACCGGACAGGTCGCTGCCGATTGTATCGGCACAAGACTATATTCAGGTTTTGGCGGACAGGTGGATTTCATGCGCGGCACCGCCCGCGCTAAAGGGGGCAAACCAATTATTGCCCTGCCTTCAACAGCCAAGGGTGGCACCATTTCAAAGATTGCCGCCACCCTGACAGAAGGTGCCGGAGTTGTTACCGGTCGAGCCGATGTGCATTATGTAATTACAGAATATGGAATCGCCCAATTGCACGGCAAGTCTTTGCGGGATCGCGCCAGAGCTCTTATTGATATTGCCCATCCAAAGTTTAGAGCCGACCTTGAAGCAAAAGCTTTCAAAATCGGCTCTTAATTGTTTTGGTCTGAAGTTAGACTGAGGCTACTTCGTTGTTGAGCAGGTCGCTTACGTCTGTTCCTTTCAAGCTCAAGCTTATTTTGTGCTCTTTGGGAGCAAATTTCTTGATCACAGCTTTCACTTCCTGACCGACTTGCACTATTTCCTCAGGACGGATATTGGTTTGATCCGACATTTCTACTGTAGGAAGCAGCGCATCAACACCAGGATAAATCTGAACAAAAGCTCCGAAGCTTTGAATTTTTCTGACAGTTCCTGAAACGGTCTGACCTTCCTGGAATTTGTCTTCAATTTCTTGCCACGGATCAGGCTGCATTTGTTTGAGACTCAAAGAAATATGACCTTTTTCTTGGTCCACTTTGAGCACTTTGGATGTGATTACTTGACCGACTTTCAAAACATCCGACGGGTGCGAAACACGCTCCCAGGAGATTTCTGAAATGGGGAGCAAACCGTCCAATCCACCCAGATCGATGAAAGCGCCGAAGTCGGCAATTCTGACCACTTCGCCTGAAACAATTTGTCCGGATTGCAAAGTGCCGAGAATTTTCTCGCGCTGTGCGGCTTTCTCTTCTTGAATAGCCAGACGTTGACTCAAAATAAGCTTGTTGCGTTTGATGTCTGTTTCCAGAATTTTCATCGGAATTTCCATACCGATGAGTTCTTCCGGTGTGGTGCCTTTCACGCGCAATTGGCTGGCAGGAACGAATCCGCGCAGGCCGTATACATCGACGACCACTCCGCCTTTGACCACATTTGAAATTTTGGCTTTGATTGTTTCGTCATTTTTCTTGTGGTCTTCAAGAAGCACCCAACCACGGGCTTGAGCAACTCTCTTCAAAGAAAGTGTAAGCTGTCCGTTTTCGTTTTCTTCTTTCAATATGTAAAATTCGCGTCGATCGCCGACTTTCACGACATCTTCCAGCTTATCGACAGGAACGTTTGAAACTTCTTTATGAGGTACAAATCCTTCCGACTTGGCGCCTACATCAACGAGAACTCCATCGCGCTCAACACGAACCACGTCACCTTGAACGATGTCGCCTTGTTCGTATTTTTGCTGAAGCGTTTCTTCTAATAAACGTTCAAACTCCTCTTTGAGTTGATTTTGTTGCTCTGACACTGAGTTAGCTTCTCCTTTAGCCTGAAGAACTTGGGGCATATTTCTCTACTGTAACCTCTCTTGGCATAATTTTTCGCTCCGCGCCTGATCGAATTAAGTTCGACAGATTTGACAACCGCCCAAAAATGGTCAGAAGTCACGTAGCGAAGCTACCAAATATAGAGTAAATGTTCTAAAGACTTCAAGAGTGATGTCTAAATCATTTACTGAAATTTTGTTTTTTGTTGCACGATCTTAGTCATGACTATTTTAAATTAGAGTTTTGTCATTTGGTCCTGCACTCTCAGGCAAGTCGATCAAAGTTTGCCAGCCTTAGCACACAAGCCGGTATATACAAAATCGACCATCATCGATACCGATCGATAAGCTTCGAAAAGCCTTTATATAAGCCGCTCTTGTAAGGTTTTTCATAAACAGAAATAAGACGCTTGAGTTGCCTATAATTTTGAATATCAACTCAGAACACCGCCCACCAGTGGTTTTTAAATCTACACGAGAAGACGAGGCAGACGACATGAAATTGAGAAACAAAGTTTTAATACTGGCGCTGGCTCTGTCGATGCCCTTAATGAGCTTATCAGCAACTAAGGCGCAGGCAGAAGGCACAGACGCACAAACCAACTTCCAGGTTGAAGACGCCAAAGAGCGCCTGAAAAGAGCAAAAGCCAGACTGGATATCTCCAAAGAACAAGTAAACGCAGCCAAAATCAGACTGAAAGCTTCAGAAGCTGAGTTCAAAGCAGCCAAAGCAAATTACGAAGCCAGAACTCTGGAAACACAAGCCCAAAAGCTCTCCGAAAATTCCGGCTTGCCCGAAATTCCGGAAGCTTTGATCAAACAGAACACCCCCAAATCAATCGCTGCAGTCTACCCTGAAGCCAAATCAACCGAAAAAACAGATGCCGCCACACCTGTGGTTACTCCGTCTGAAACACCGGATCTTTCAAGCACCCGCTTGAAACAAACCGATTTCAACGCTCAGGATTTGACCCCTCAAGGCGCAGTGCCTGCCAACAACTCTGTACCGGCACAGTCGATGCTTGAACAGCCTTCAATCGTTCCTTAAATAAGATCAGTTTAGGCAGTCAGCAAGACAGCAAAAGTTTAGGGCTCCGGCAATGCCGGGGTCCTTTATTTTTGACCGAGTCGCACCCAAATGTTTTAGTCTCAGACAGGAGCTTCTTCCTACCTGTCCAAAAAAAGTGACAAGTGTCAAGTGACAAGTGACAAGTGACAGGTGACAAGTGACAGGTGACAAGTGACAAGTGACAGGTGACAAGTGACAAGTGACAAGTGACAAGTGTCAAGTGACAAGTGACAGGTGACAGGTGACAGGTGACAAGTGACAAGTGTCAAAAAAAACGGACACCGATGTCCAGAAGAGTGGAGTGGAGTGGAGTGGAGTGCTGTGGTGTCGTGTGTTGCGTGGCACGTGCCACGTGGCATGTTTGACCACCCACCCCATCATACAAAGACTAGGCTTGTTTGCAGGCCAGGCCGTTCAAATTGAGAGATTCAAGAGCGACACGGGCGGCTTCTTGCTCGGCGGCTTTTTTAGAGGTTCCGGTGCCAAGACCTTTGGGCTCGCCTGAAATACTCACAGAAATGGTGAAAGATGGCGCATGGGCCGGTCCGTCATTGGACAGAACGGTATAAATAGGAAGGCCCAGACCACGACCTTGAGTATATTCCTGCAAGTGGGCTTTGAAATTGTCTTTAGTTTCGCTTCTGTCGATGGCGGTGGCGTGTGCGCCGAACAAACCGACAACAAGATTTTGCACCAGGAATAATCCCTGGTCTTGATAAATGGCGCCGATAAGGGCTTCCAGTGCATTCGCCACTATCGACGGTTTCATTTGCACTTGTCTGCCCAACAATATATATCGATCCAGACCCATAGCAAGTCCGATCTCAGACAGTGTTTTGTCGCTGACCAGAGCGGCCCGAATTTCGGTTAATTGCCCTTCACTATAATCGGAGAATCTATCGAGTAAATATTCGCTAATAACGAACTTAAGAACTGCATCACCAAAAAATTCAAGACGTTCATAGTCAATGGCGCCGGGATTTTCGTTCACGTAGGAATTGTGCGTAAGAGCTTCATTAATAAGCCCCATGCGACCGCAAGTGACCTGCAGCTTAGCCAGCAACTGGTCCAGTTGCGTCATTCGCTTAGGAGTCATTTCATAACTGCATGCTGTCATAGTATGCCCAGGCACCACACAAGTAGCCACCGATTTCAACGCAACTCCGCTCTTCAAGTCCTATAATCCCACTTTATAACTACCCATACAAGCAAGATACCGTAAACAAGCTAGTTTTCACCAATTTGTAAATCAGTATTACACTAGAATTCTTATATACAGAATCTATAGTTATGTTGAAGCTGGCTTTTGAGCACAGACTTGGTACAACCAGTCAGGTTAAGACGAATCTGAAGTGACTATAATCAAGTCCGGATGACCTCTTAGCGGTGTCGAGACTCACTTGAACTGGTATCCTTTATTGTGATTCGAACACCATTTCTCTTGAAAAGCGCCGGGTTTCCGCGCAATAAAACAAGGTAGTCAAAAACAAACGACGGTAGTCAAAAACAAATGTACGAACTGCAACTCTCTCAAATTTTCATTTTTGTTTTAGTAGGATTCGCGCTACCTGCCCTGGGCATGATTCTGCTTGCCTGGGTTCTTCAGCTGGTGCTTGGTTATCACACTCCAAACCCGATTAAGAACCAGCCGTATGAATGCGGTATGAAGCCCATTCAAGAAGCGATTCTGCAATTCGACATCAGATACTACCTGTACGCCTTACTATTTATATTGTTCGACATCGAAATCATTTTCATCATTCCCTGGGCTCTTTCCACCGACAGGCTTCCCCAGATTCTGGGAAAAGGCGCCTGGTGGTTGGGCCCGGCTGAAATCGGAGTGTTTATGTTCATACTGGTTTTCGGACTGGCGTATGCCTGGAAAAAAGGCGCGCTGGAATGGGATCCATAGAAGGAGGCTTCAACACATAATGTCCCAAGAGGAAATGCAAGACCCAATAAATTATCCGGTAGCCGAAGAGCTAAAGGATACGGTCACCCTCACTTCTGTCAGTGCACTCACTCAAGCATTGTCCAAAGTAATCTCGCCGGTGGCCAACTGGGCACGCTCGCGAGCCGTGTGGCCGCTGACATTCGGAACTTCCTGCTGCGCCATAGAAATGATGCATGTAGGTATGTCCAAATACGATATTTCCAGATTCGGCTCCGAGGTTTTCCGGGCAACACCCAGACAGGCCGATTTGATTATCACCGCTGGAACCATAACAAGAAAAATGGCTCCAGCGCTCATAACTTTGTACGAACAATTGCCCGAACCAAAATATGTAATCGCCATGGGAGCCTGCACCGTTACCGGTGGCATGTTCAACGATTCATATTCGGTGGTGCAGGGAGTGGACAGAATCATCCCGGTGGATGTTTATCTTCCAGGCTGCCCTCCCCGTCCGGAAGCGCTTCTTGACGCTCTTTTGAAATTGCAAGAAAAAATTCGTACCGAAACTTACGAAAATAGAGCCGCTCGAGTTTACAAACAAAGAGCTATACGTCACGTCGACTACGATACCGGATTACCGGTCGAACTCTTAGTGGCTCAAGCTAAAAGTGAAACCAAAGATGCGATCCAAGAAACGCAAACAACTGAAGATAAGG
>CAZEQP010000061.1:0-10285 GCA_964514345.1 uncultured Candidatus Obscuribacterales bacterium | reverse complement strand
ACATTTGTTCAGTCTTTTGTTCGACCTCGCCCAGATTGGTGGGAGTCGCTTTGCTTTCGGTATTTTGAACCGTGGTTGTCATCGCTTGCCGTCCGCTCCATTGGCTTCAAGCTTATAGTCTACGAGCAAACGCCTGTCTCATTACCTCTCTTATTTAATTGTTTTACACTTATACGTAATTCCCCCCTTCCTAAGAGCGGATTAAAGCACTAGAATTTTTCTGGTTTCACAGGCAAAGTTCTGGTTTTTATGACCCAAACTTCAAAATCATCGAAAATTTTGCTGTCTCTAAGCTGCCTTCTGGCGGCTTCAGCCTTGCCTTGCAATGCTTACGACCATTCTCAAGTGAAACAAGTTTATGTCCCGGCCTCGCACATCCCGCGACGCTACGACAATGAAATGTTTTTCGGAGATTTGGCGGACCCGGTATCTAATCCGGCACAAACCAAATCCACCGCCGCCACTGTACATTCGGCAGTGAACCAGGCCCATCAGGCAGCTAAGTCCGTTCCTATAAAAAAAGTTGCTAAACCTTCAATCTACAAGAAGGCAAGCGATCCCTTCGTCCAGGTGACAGGCGCCCAGTTCCAGGCAGACACAGCCATAAAACATGCCGACACACTCATCGCCCAGGGCAAATTGAAAGACGCCCAGGCTCTTTTGTTGAAAGTACAAAAGACTTTCCCACAACAGCCAAAACTGCATGACAAAATTTCTCAAGTGAGCGTTCTGCGCTCCCATCATTACTTAAAAACCGGGGATCATAACTCGGCCGCTTCGCAGTCTCGTCTTGCTCTGGCTTTTGATCACGACAATGAAAAAGCAAAAGAAAGCCTGGACAGAGCTTTGCAGAATATGAATATCGACCCGAAAAGTTCGACTGCCAGACTGAAACAAGGACATGTTTTGTTTTCGCAAGGCAAAACGCTGGAAGCGGCAATCGAATACAGAGCCGCTTTACACTCGCCTTTGCAAGACAACTCACATGCAGAAGCTCTGGTCGGGTTGGGAAATATTGCCGTTCATCACAAAGACCTGGTGAACGCTAAAGCAAATTATGAGGCCGCCCTCACTCAAAACCCCAATTCGGCAAGCGCTTATCGCCAGTACGGCATTTTGCAGTACAAACAAAACGAACTTATTAAGGCTAATCGTAATTTATCCAAAGCGCTCATAGTCAATCCCAACGACGGTGCGGCCAAAGAGAAATTGATAGAACTGTGGCAACATCAAGTTATGGCAAGACCGAATGACGCGGTTACACACCTGGGAATGGCCCGTGCCTACCAGCTTTCAGGCGACTTAAAATCCGCCCAGACTGAATACAAAACAGTGGTCCGTCTGGATCCCAATCATCCTAATTTGCCTCAAGCCAGAGAAAGTTTCAAAATAGCCCTTGCCGAACAGGAAGCACGCAAGCATCTGGAAGCCGCCCACAGCCTTGAAAATAATAATGCTCTGCGCGAAGCCTTTGTCAAAGCAAACGACGCCGCCCGCATTTCACCTGCCAGTACGAAAATCAAGCTTTATCAAGCTCATCTGGCTGAGAAACTGAACAATTACAGGGAGGCAAAAGGATTTTATCTCAGTGTTTTAAGTCAGGAACCTAATAATGCTGTGGCAATTGCCGGAGTGAAAAAATTTGCCAACATATTAGGACCAAATGAACATCCTATAGAACTAAAAGCGCAAGCTGGCGCAATGGATGCCTCAGCCCAAAATTTCGACAGTTTCAACTCAGGCAGACGCATCGAAGGTCCGCGCAACTGGTCGCTGGGAGTACCACCCAATCGACCTCATAGATTTACCGGCACAGAAGAACCGCCGCTTGCCACTTTGCCTGCATTTCCCATGACCGCCTCAGGCGCACCGGCTTCAGGCTTGTCTACAGCACAGTTTGCACCGGGACAAACGGGTCCAGGATCTGTCTACCAAATACCAAGCGGCGACCCGCTTACAAATATGTCCGGCTTCATGACTCAGTTGCGTAATCATATGCAAACTGAAAAACAAAAATGGAAAGACTGGGAAGAACAGGTGCACAGTAGCATAAAGCCTCAAGCAGCACCGAGCGCTGCCACTTCCTCACCCAGTTCGGCTTCTTCTTTGCTTAGCTCTTCACCCGGTGCAGCATCTTCAACAACGGCACCTTCTCCGATAGCTAGTGCAATGAGCTCGGCTACAACATCTCCGACCGGCAGCAAACTGATAACTTCAGGCGATGTGGCTAATTTACTGAAAAGTCTGAAAGTTGGAAAAACTACACCAGTTGCCACAGCGGCTACAACGCCCGTGGCTTCGGCTTTGCAATCTACTCCGACAGCATCAAATCTCGCCTCCACAGTGGCCACAACCGCCAGTGCCATGACAAATTCAGCACCGCCACTGGCACCACCCATTCAAAACAAGTCGACCGTAGCTAACGCCATAAACGCGCTGGCAACAGCTGCCACAGGCAGACCGATTTTGCCTTATTCTGCAAATCCATATACGCTAAATCCAGCCGGATATCCGGTGACACCCACCTACAATCCTTATACTGGCGCACCGATTCCATTTGTGACTCAAGGACCTCCTCAAATAGATCCATTGACCGGCAAAGCGCTGCCTACAAATCTCACTGTGCCGACTCAAATTCCCGGACAAATCCAGACGCAGGTGCCTGGGGGTGCAATGCCTATGCAAACGACAAACGGGACAAATTGGACAGCTCTGGCTATGCAAGCAGGACAAGTTATCGCGGCCAACAAATCGACTATAAAAGCGGTCGCATCAAATGCTGCTCAAAAAGCGCAGCCCTATTTAAATAACCTGGCTAACTCATTACAGCAGCCTTCAACCTCCACCAGTGAAACTACAAAGGCTAAACTTTTGCCCACAACAGCGGAGGATGTGCCTCCGAATATTTCTACTACAACCAACGAAGCAACGCCAACAATGGAAGCATTGTCACAAGCTTCTGTTCCTCAAGAAATTGCCCCGTCCATTACAAAAGCATCGGATGAAAATGCAATTGCCCTTGCCGCCCCGGATTCACTTACTTCACAACCGAGTCAGACACAAGATCAAAGCGAATTAATTTCAAGTTCAAGTGCAAACAATGAAGTCAATCAGCGCATCAATAATTTGGAAAATCAAAATTCTCAACTGCGTGAACAGCTTGAAAGAGCGCAAGCTCAACTTAAATCAAGAAACGGCAAAAGCCCGAACAACAGCAGCCCGGCTTACATCTCACCCCTGGGTGCAGCCCCAGTAAGACTCGAACTTCTGGGAGTAAGTTCCACCGAAAAAACAACAACACTAAATGTAGTACTGCGCAACAGCTCAAAAGAGCCGATGAAATTTCCCTCTTCGATGAGAGCGGTAGTCAGGCTTTATGGAACCAAAGATCAAATTGCCAAAGTGAAATTCGACAAAAAATCACTTTCAGCCAATGAAACAGTGAAAGGCACCATTCAGGTTCAAGCTCCAAAACTCAGCCCGGCAGCCGATGTGCTTATCCCGAATATGATGACTCTGGATGACGGGTCCAAACAAGATTTGCACTTGACCGTGCCGATTTCGTCCACTTTCGGCGGAACGAATTAAACATTGGCAAAAAAGTATCATCCCATTTTAAACCCTCGCACCAAACACGAGGCTTTCGCTATTTGCTTCGAGGCGCAAAATCGTTCCTACAATTTTGATGAAATCAAAAAACGGATTGAAGAAAATCCGGATCTTTCTGAATTCCCTTTAGAAAAGCGTTTTCGCACTAATTCTGTCAAAGAGGCATACGACTTTTTAGAAAGAGACCCTGAAAACCTGGAACTTTGCTTGCGTTTTCTGGCAGCAGCCGACCACGACCGAGACTGGAGGAGAAAGCCTGCAACCTTAAGACACTATCTCTGGCTTATAAGCAATCACCCTGAACATCTTATTTTTCAATACATTCATTTTTTCTGGAAAAAGAATTCTCCTAACGAACGAGCAATAGTTAGGACATGGAACGAGCAAATAACGAAGTATCCCAATAACGCGCGTGTACTTGCAAACGCCAGTCACTCGCTTCTTGGACGAGACCCTAAACGCCCCGCACAGCTAGCAGCAAAAGCAGCTAAATTAGCTTTGAATGAGCCTTTTATTCAAGAATTGAATTTTTTCTACAAGAGATCAGATCTCGATGTTAGCGGCGGCAATAGATGTCTCAACCAGGCAATAAAAGCCGGTGATAATCTGTTCAAAAGTCTGAAGAAAAAACCACTAAAAGCCGATTGTGCAATAGACATAGCCATTATTGCCGCCTGGGCCAACAAGGAAGAGACTTGTTTTAAATACGCCAGTTATGCAAACAAAAACCTTGAAGCCAAGCAAAGATATTATTGGAGAAAGCATAAAGCTCTTTTCTGTCTTGCCTGGTGTGCCTATATAAAGGGTAACCCAGGGCAAGTGCGTAAACTCTTAAATGAAGCAGGTGAGATAAAAATCAGCCTGACAGACGGACCTGATCCTTTTCTGTGTCATCAAATAATGACAGGTGGATACAAAGAAGAAATTCTTGATTTTGTAAAAAAGTGCTCACTGACTGAATCCACATACTGGGATCCAGATGAAACATTGAAACTTATCAAATCGGGCAAACAGAGAGCTTTGAAATATGCCATTGAAAATTGCATGTATTGGCTGGGAAACTACTGGGACTGGGACACTTAGTCCTTCGCTACCTGGCTTTTTTTCGCAGCTTTGTTGTATTAGCGGGGGAACTTGTTTTCGATGCAACAGGCTTATTCTCAAAAGAAGCGATGTTCCCACTCGAACCTGCGGTCGGTAGAGTAATTTGTTTAGCGGTCAGGGTTACCAATGTTGGCTCTTTCGAAGGACTGGTAAACTCCACTTCGTATCCAAGGCTATCTTTATTTTTGTAGATTTCTACAATCGTACCTTTCCTGCCTTTTCGCAACACTCCAAAGTTACCTGAAACGGCTTCTGTTGTTTTTATGATGTCGTATTTTTTGAAATCTTTTTTCACTCTAATCGAACCTTCTCAGGATAGACTGTCACTAGCCTTACACTATTATTGTCCTTCAAATGCATCCAGATAGTAATTAAATTTCTGCTTTCTTTGTTACCTCCTGTTTTTATCGATACTACTTGTCTATATTTTGTCCCATACTGATTTTGATCGATGACTGCTGATTTTTCTTTTTCAAAAATCAACCTTTCACTTAACTCTGTCCAGTTAGATCTGGAAAATCCAAGACTTCTAAATATTCTTGCTTTGTGCTTACCCGTCTCATGCTCCTCATTGAGCACATAGTTGAGTAGTTTCTCTTTAACAGAGTTGTAATCGGTAAGTAAATTATCCTCCCCAGTTTTTGGCTCAAACCTGGGGGACTTATTCTCGTCAGATTTTGAACGTTTGTTTTTTCGCGGCATCTCAATAAGTTACTACTTTCGAAATCCAGCAGCAATCTGCAAAAATAGGTGATTTAATCATTAATTTCCAATCAACACTTCAATGCTAAAATAGCTAACCATGGGACTGGATGGCGTAGAACTACTTTTGGCAATAGAAGAAGAATTCTCAGTAGAGATTCCAGACCATGACGCCGAGCAAATTAATACAGTCGGTCAGATTTTCGAATGGCTTAAAAAGCGAGTAGCAACAGGCGATCCGGTAGAATGTCTCACTCAAAGAATTTTCTACAAACTGAGAAAGGCTTTAATGAAAAATTACCGCCTGGCTCGAAATGACATTACGCCTGATACTAAACTTAGTGATATTATCCCGCTCAAAGAGATGGAAGAAAGCTGGCCTTTTTTGCAACTGTTCATTGAATTGGAATTGCCTGCAATAAAGAATGAAAACGGATACTTCGGCTACAAAGTCAACAAAAAGACAATAACAGTGCGTGGATTGATTTATGACATCATTCAAAAAAATTACGCTGTGTTGTCACCAAAACTGGAGTCGGAAGAAGAGATCTGGAATCGACTGGTCGAAGTGTTCGTCAGACAATTGAATGTGAGACCGGATGAAGTGCGATACGACGCCAGTATCACTTCCGATTTAGGTGTTGACTGAAATTTACGCTTGCTTTTCCACTGCGTGATGTTCACTTTTCACCAGCGGCAGTATGTGTGCCTTGGGAAGACGAATGGTGAATTTAGTTCCTTCGCCCACAATGCTTGTGCATGAAATTTCGCCGCCGTGCTGCCCCACGATTCTTTTGCAAATGAACAATCCCAGACCATTTGAGGGTTGATATTTAAACCTTGATTTGTCCGACTGCCAGTGACGCAGAAAAACTTGTTCTACTTCATGCGCTGCGATTCCATGTCCTGTATCTTCAACTTCAATAATAAGATCACTCTCGTCGAGCAGCAGATTGACGGCGACTTTGCCTCCGGCACAAGTATGTTTAAGTGAATTGTGCACCAGATTGGCAATCAATCTTTTCATCAAAGCCTGATCGCACCAGATCAGTTTGATGTGCGGGTCTATATTGAATTGCAAATTGATTTTCTCCGCTGCGGCCCAGTCTTCAAATTTTTCTCTGGTCGGTTTCATGAACTCGGCTGCGTCCGCCAGCTTGGGTTCAAAATATTCAAATCCTTCTTCTATTTTTTGCTCAAAAACAAAGTTTTCAATCATACAAAGCATGTCTTGCTGCACGTTTTTCAGCTTGGAAAGCAAGTCTTTCTGACAATAACTGTTCAGGTCTATATTGTTAGACAGCATAAGACTGAGAATTCTATCGGTGCCGATTATGGGAACACGCAGGTCATGCGCGAGCGAATAGAGCACGTCTGTGCGTGCACGATAATTGACCAATGCAGCATTGTCCAGGCTGGAAAGCCGGTTGCACAATTTCAATATGCCACCGGACAAAAAAAAGCACCACTAATACGATAGTGCAACTGGGAGCCACTGATGAGGGATAAAAGCCCAGATCAGCAAATCTGGCAGCCACCACGGCGCAAAAGAGCGGCACAAAAATAACACAGGGAAACACCATGCGCGCCACATAACCGCCTGCATCCGTTGCGATAAGACATTTACGCAAGTTACTGTGCGGCATACTTAATAATGAGGCCAGCATCAGACTGAAGATACTGCAAGCGGTATTAAATGCCATTGTGTTGAAAATCACCCACTCAGGCCGAATTTGATGCCATGAGCCGTAAAGAACAGGACAGTCGGTTGCGTATCCGATTAATGCCATGACGCTGATAAGCGCCGCCAGGCAAGAAGGATAAAAGCCAATTGCACGTTTCCAGCATATTTGAGTCAGAGCCAGACTGCAAAGTCCAATGGCGGTGGCAACCGACATGCGTCCCGGAACGCCTGACACTGCTTGCCAGTCGGTCCAGAAGAGCTGGTCTATTCTGAGATCAATCTGAAAAATATGCTCTACTAGTGTAAGAGTAGTAAGAATAATAACCAGACTGGAGGAAACAAGAGCCAGAGTAAGGGCGCCTGTTTTTTTATCTTTGTCAAAAATTCGCACTGCAAAAGCCAGACTCAGCAACCAAAGGCAAATAGCCGTATTGAACTTCATCACATTGGCGCCTAAAAAGGGATTGGTGAGGTCTTCCTGATGGCTCACCCACCCCGCCAGGCCCAGCCCGGCAAATCCTGCCGATACCGCCATAAATCCTATACTCAGCTTTTTAATCGACTTTTCGATATTAGCGTTTTCCATAAGAAACTCCCGGCGATAGTCTTCCTGATTCCAGCCTATCCGGGACTGCGGTCGCAGACATCGCCGGAAAGCGTTATCTTGTGGGGGTGATTGGCGAATCACACTTTAGTGTTTGACAGTTTAAAATATGCGTTTTAACACCTACAAAAGGATGTTCTTGTGAAATTCATATTCGAAGTGACCATGAGACCGGGCCGTACCATCGATGAGTACGCCAGAACATGGATTGAAGAGAGCAAGGTTATCCAGAAAGAGCCGGGAGCCCGTGGGACTCGACTTCATCGTGTAATTGGTGAGCCCAATAAATTAATTGCCATTGCCACCTGGGAATCAAAAGAACTGAGAGATGCGGCAATCAGCAAATTGGACAAAGATCCTGAAATGCTTGCCCTTAGACAAAAGCATAAGGGAATCGTCGATTTTCACATGATTGGCGAAATAGAAGAGCCCGAGTGGATTGTTCTGCCTGAGCATATGCGCTGATTTAACTGCAAATCCAGCTCAGACGGGTCCAGGTGGCAAAATATTCCTGTACTCTCAGAGCAAGCCCGTTTACGTCTAAATTATCAAATACTTCCAAAACTTTTTCCACACAAGTTTCAATCGACGCCTTTTCTTTCAAGGCAGAAAGCATAATGAATTCTTCTACAGTAATATCTTTCAAAAAAACTTGATTTTCAAATCGATGAACGGCCAGATAGTTGTTTTTCTCTAATGGATAGAGTATCCCTGATGGTTTCTCTTTTAATTTCAGAATAAATTCTCGCACTTCAAATTCCAGTTTTAAAATAGAAATATGCGGCTGCAAACTCAATTCTAATTTAAATAACTCACTTGTTTTTACAGAATCGAATTTAGCAACAGGCATTTCTTCGGCATCAAAAGCATGTATTTGAGCCAATTCCACAGCTATCACATCCAGACACATTTTTTCTGACACTGGCGGATCTATTCTCATCGCACCGGGATTAGTGGCAGCAAAATGGTGCAAGTCTTTTCCCAGATCCGACAGAAAATGAGTTCGGCTGGGATGAGCCTCCAGATACTTTATCATCAGCCTGGCTGAAGACTCTTGACCCATCACCATTTTCAGTCCAGGAAAATCTTCCATCAAACTGTCGATCATTCGATACCAGTATTGCTGGTTGTATATTTCCAGTCTTTCCAGAGCGGAAAGCTTGTCGGTCGGCTCAATATATTTTTCGGCAAGCTTATTTAAATTTGCATTTTTAGCTATGCGCATTTCGGCATCCAGCGGCTTCCGTATAGTATCGAGCATAAATTTCTGAAGCGATTCTATTTTGGGATCGGTTGAGTTTTTCATGACCCCGCCTCCGCGCAGAAAAATGCTCGCGCCTTCTCGGCTTCAGCCTGCACTGTGAGAAAATCAGGAATTTTTGCATCCCATTCAAGCAATGTGTTCACAGGACCGGTCCGCTCAATCACATGTTTATACAAATCCCAGACCAGATCCGGCACCGGATGATCGTGAGTGTCAAGCAAATAGTCTCCCTGCTCGGAGGGACCGGCTAAATGAATCTGTCTCACACGATTTAAAGGAACATTTTTCAAATACTCGTATGGATCAAAATGATGATTGAAAGATGAAACATACACATTATTGACGTCAAGCAAAATCCCGCAATCAGCTTGTTCTGCCACTTCACCAAGAAATTCCCATTCGGTCATTTGAGATTGGCGATAAGACAAATAACTGGAGACATTTTCAACACATACAGGAACTTCCAGATAATTCTGCACAAAAGAAATGCGTTCGGCCGTTCTTTTAGCCACATCTTTTGTGTAAGGCAGAGGCAGCAAATCATGACTGTATATACCGCCGTAACTGCCCCAGCATAAATGATCGCTTACATAAGGCGATTCGGTGCGTTTGACCAGATTTTTCAGTAAGAGCAAGAAGTCGGGATCATAAGGCTCAAGACTTCCGAAATACAGAGAAACTCCGTGCATGACAACAGGATAATGCTCGAGTATTTTGCCTAAAACCTCATCCGGTCGGCCAAAAGGACGCATGAAATTTTCTGAAATGATTTCGAACCAGTCCACTTCAGGCCAGTGTTCAAAAATATAAGAATAGTGGGCGGGGCGCAGTCCTATTCCCAGTTCTAAACCAAAACCGACACCCTCAGAATTGAGGCTGCCGGCCTGGTTTTCAGTTTTTGATATTTCGGACAACTACAACTACTTTTAGTCTTTTTTAGCGCCGCAGCCTTCTTTACCTTTGCAAGAGCTCTTGTCGCCTTCTTTCTTTTCAGCGGCGTCTCCAGCTTCTTTTTTCTCTTCAGTTTTTGTTTCTTCAGTTTTGGTTTCTTCTGTTTTGGTTTCAGTACCTTCAGAAGTTTCTGTGGTTTTTTCAGTGGATTTTTCTTCAGTCTTGCTGCTGGTTTCGCCTGAAGGTGTTGTTGTTTCTGTTGTGGTTGTGGTGGTTGTGGCGCTTTCTTCTTTAGCTCCACCGCATCCGGCTAGTAAACCTGCAACTGCCGCGGCCGTAAGAATTGCCATGGCTTTATTTTTTTTTGTTTTCGCTTCCATCCCAAACTCTCTCCGTAAGTAGTTGGCACGCCAACTATTTGACTAGT
>CAZEQP010000060.1:0-10306 GCA_964514345.1 uncultured Candidatus Obscuribacterales bacterium | reverse complement strand
GACTGTTTTGGCGGCAGCAAACTGAAACTACGGCTTTGAGGTTCTATATATATGTATTGTTAGTCTGCCCCTTCCGGTGACAAATCTAATTCATATTCGTATTGTGTTTCCAACATAACTTGTTCCCCCGTGAATGGCGCAGAAATCCAGTCTAAGCCCAGTTTTGAGAAAGGCAATGGATATTTACACAATTTGCAATTGATCGTTGCACATTGCAAAATCGCTTAATACAGACTTCTTAATTGTTACATCGCCTCAGGACGAGCTAATTCTTGAAATCGTCATCTCTGTTTGTATTAGACCGTGTCAAGCTTTTTGTGGCAAAAAATTTTTTTGTGACGTGGTTCACGTTTTTTCATTAAGTACGCATATCCTATAATACGGGCATGAATACTCTTTCCAGCCAGGAGCACATGCGTTACAGCCGTCATATTCTTTTGCCCGAAATCAATGAAGAAGGGCAAAAGAAGCTGAAAAGCGCGCGTGTGCTTGTTGCAGGTGCAGGTGGACTGGGCTCACCTGCTCTTTTATATCTGGCTGCCGCCGGAGTCGGAACTATAGGCATAGCTGAGTACGACAATATCGAACTGTCCAATTTGCAGCGTCAGGTCTTGTTTGAAACCAAACAAGTGGGACAGTCTAAATTGCAGGCAGCGGCGCAAAGGCTGTCTTCCCTCAATGACGGCATTTCAATAAAACAACATTTCGGTAGAATAAGCTCAGCCAATGCCATGGACATGGTGAAAGACTATGACGTTGTTGTCGACGGCACTGACAATTTTGCCACTCGATATTTATTGAATGATGCTTGTGTGTTTTCAGCCAGACCCTACATATATGGTGCTATTCACAGATTCGAAGGACAGGTCAGTGTTTTTGCACCGAATGGTCCTTGTTACAGGTGTCTATTTCCTGACCCGCCTGAAGAAGGCGCCATTGCCAATTGTGCCGAAGCCGGTGTCATTGGTGTTATCGCCGGAATTGTCGGTTCACTGCAGGCCCTTGAATGTGTCAAACTTATTTTGGGTCTGGGAAAAAATTTGCTTGGACGTTTGATTGTTTTTGACAGTCTCAATTTTTCTTTTGACGAACTTAAAATAAAACGCAACTCCGATTGCCCCGTATGTGGTGACAACCCCTCAATCAAATCACTAAAGGATGAAAATATAATGTGCGCTTCTACAATAAATAAAGAAATGACCGCCAAAGAATTGAAGTCGGCAATCGATGAGGGGCGCGATTTAACTTTGCTTGATGTGCGCACTCCAATGGAAGTGGCTATGTGCCAGATTCCAAACTCTATTCATATACCTCTGCAAGAATTGCCTCAGCGTATGGGTGAATTGCAAAACTATAAAGAATCAGAACTTTTGATTTATTGCAAAAGCGGCATGCGCAGCTTGAGTGCTCAAGAATATTTGAGCCAGCACGGATTCAAAAATTGCATCAATCTGGTAGGCGGCATCAAAAGCTGGGCTCGTGACGTGGACCCGAGTATGCACGTCTAAATCCGGGTCTGCTCTTGTATTGTCTGACCTGACGTGACTGAAATTGGTCCAAATCTTACGCAGATCAAGAGTAATTCAATTGAACTGCCTCCAACGAATGTTTGCGTTCCTGTGACAATATCTAACGATATTGTTAGATATCGATGCATAACGCTAACAATCGTAGACGAGTGAAAAAAAGTGATCCACTAATCATCTGGCAAGCTGCCTGGATATTCGTCGGGACAAGTCGAGATATTCGCTAGATTAGCCGCCGCTTAAAGCTGCCACGATCATTATTTTGTCTCTGTCTGAAACAGCAGTACTCAAATCTTTTATTTCGTCCTGATTCAAAAAGATTTTCATATGCCGGCGTATCTGATTATGCTCGTCAATCATACGAAATTTGATGCCCGGATAAGCCGCATCAAGATTATTCAATACTTCAAGCACGGTGCCGCCTGTGCCTTCGACTTGATTGACATTTTTAGTATAAGAAAAAAGTGGACTGGGGATTTTGACTTGCATAGCTTTAGCCTACAATACCTTAACCTACTTTGATTGAATAAATCTCGGGCAAATGTTTCACAATACATTCCCAGGATTTTCCATTATCTATGCTTGCCCAGACTTCACCCTGTGAAGTGCCGAAATAAAGACCGATATCCTCGTGCGAATCACAGTCCATTGCCTGGCGCTTGACGGTGAAATACGCATCTGAATTTGGCAGTCCTTTGTCCTGACGGTTCCAGCTTTTGCCACCGTCGAGGCTGTTGTACACAGCCGGTTTGGCACCGGGACTGGTGCGGGGCCAGACTTCGGTTCCATCCATGGGGAATACCCAGACACAATTCGGATCGCGTGGGTGCACAACGATAGGAAAACCTATATCGCGAATTTCTTTTGGCATATTGTCGCCAATGCGGGTCCATTTTGTTTCGGGACGTTCCAACCTGTAAATGCCGCAATGATTCTGGTGATACAAAATGTCCGGATTGACCTGGCTTTGCACTATGCAATGCGGGTCATGCCCCCATTCAGGATCTTCGACCGGAGAAAAATCCATTGCCACGCCTTTGTTGAGAGGCGTCCAGGTTTTGCCGTTGTCCTTTGATTCAAAAATGCCGCCCACCGAAATTCCGATATACATATGATTTTTGTCATTTGGATCAAGTATGACTGAATGCAAGATCAGTCCGCCAGGAGTTTCTCCGGCTGTCCATGCTGCATACATCGGATTTTCGTTGAATCCGTCTACCGAGGTCCAGGTGTCACCGTCGTCTTTTGAAACGAACAAACCGGCAGTGATGGTGCCTGCATACCATAATCCTTTTTCGTCTTTTCTGCCTGGTGTGAGCCAGAAGACAGACTCAACTGATTTGGGTTTGGGACCTTGTGGTGCCTCAAGGTTATCGCTTGTTTCTACCGGATTAAAAGCAGGTGGTTTGGTTGATTCGGACCAGGTTTTACCATTGTCTAAAGAACGATAAACAGTAGGTCCCAGGTGTCCGGTTTTTGCACCAATGACTATGGTGTCGGATTTAGGGTCTTTGACAAAATGATGAATGATATGACCCAGATACATGGGCTCGGATATTTTCCACTTCTTGCGCGATTGATCGCTTTCAAGAAAAAATGCGCCTTTGCGTGTACCTATGAGAATGCGATTCTTATTTGTCATTGGGTTCGATTTCCGTTATCTCACTTGAATCAATATTGACCGTGTTTTCCTGGACATTTCTCAGTTTGCCACGGACGAACTTGAAGAGACAATAGAATAACCGAAAAACTGAACCTGCACTCCTTGCTTTGATATTTTATCTTCGCCGGTTGAAAAGTGCAGTAAAATGCTCATCTATTCGGCCTACGGAGACCAGAGCGATGAGCACTCAGATATTTGTGAATTTGGCAGTCAAAGACCTAGAAAAGAGTAAAGAGTTCTTTGGCAAATTGGGATACAAGTTCAATCCGCAATTCACAAGTGAAACCGGCGCTTGCATGATTGTGAGCGACAATATTTTTGTCATGCTCTTGACCGAACCCTTTTTCAAAACATTCATAACCAAAGAAATTTGCGACGCAAAAAAATCAACAGAAGTGTTGCTCTGTCTTTCTTGTAAAACTAAAGAGAATGTCGATTCAATGGTGAAAACGGCAGTGGAAGCCGGTGGCAGAAAATATAACGAAGCAAAAGACCACGGCTTCATGTATCAACATGGATTTGAAGACCTGGACGGTCACATCTGGGAACTGGTTCATATGGCGGGCGTGCCCGAGCTGGATCCGGTGGAAGCGGCTAGCGGACACATTCACTAAATGACTTTCGAGCCACCCAAAAGCGATCCGCATGCTGAGACTTTGCTTTTAGTCAGGCAGGAGATTGAGCGCCAGACTCAGGCGTATATCGAACTATTACTAGATTCAAAACAGTCGATGGAAAGTCATGCCAGCTTTTTAAGCACCATATTTGAATGCATTGGCGACAATATGATTGTTTATGATGCTGATGGAAATGTGCTTCTGGCCAATAAAGCGGCAATCGCTTTTGCCGGTCTGGATTTTGTCGGAGCCGACAGAACTATGATCCGAAAGCGTGTCACTTTTCTGACCGACAAAGACGGTCCGCCGGTTCCACCCGAGGAAGAACCATATACAGTGGCAATGACCCAGCATCGAATTATCGAGCGGGAGGGATATCTTCACGACGCCAAAGATCCTGAAAATGGCGGCTGGATTCGGGCACAGGCATCACCTGTCCTGGATAAACATGGTCGATTCCTTGGTGTGGTGACCACCGCAAGTGACATCGGTGAGCGCAAACGATTGCAGAAACAACGCGATGGTCTTGCGTCGCTTATCGCACACGATGTGAAAAACCATTTGATTAGCGAAGAGTTTCTTCTGGGTGATTTGCTTGACAAGCCAAATCTGCCGGATGATATAAGAAACGACTTACAGACAATCGTAAACAGTGCCAAGCACCACCGCGAACTGGCAAATGCCATGCTGCAAATTCATCACACCGATTTTATGATTGATGCCCAGAGCGCAACTTCTATAAATTTGGTATCAGTATTAGAGATGGTGTTGGAGCTGAATGCGCTCGAGGCAAATTCCAACTCGGTCAAACTGCAAGTCGAGCAGGATGAAAAACTGCCTGCGGTAAAAGGGGTGGCAGCAGGATTGCGCCATGTCCTGCATAATCTGGTGCACAACGCAATAAAAGCCAGCGACAAAGGCGGGACCGTCAGTATAAAAGTAAAGTCTCATACCGAGGGCGTCAGAATCACAGTGCACAATATGGGCAAAACTATTCCGCCGTCGGATATAGATAAACTGTTCGATCAAAAAGTGGTGGCATCACGCATCCCGCGTTATGACGGTTCAACCGGATTCGGACTTTATTTGAGCAAAATTCTGCTTGACGCCCATAACGCTAAAGTCGAATGTACCAGCGACGAGAAAACAGGCACCACTTTTACAATAGATTTGCCAGGCGCTTAATTTTTTTCTTCGGCTTCGTTCTTATCCACTTTTAGCATCAGATATTTTGATACCTGGTCGGCGGCATCCAGATTTTTCTGACTGGAATGAAATTCGATAAGTGTGTGCAATTCTTCTTCGTTTAATTCGTCCAACTTTTGTCGTTCAAGCCGTTTTGAAAGATTTTTTGACATGGCACCTTTTGGTCCGAACAGCAAAAGGGTAAAAAAGACGAGGGCAATGCCGGTGCAAATCAAGCCCAGAGCAATGAAGCTAAACATCGCCTGCATTCCGGCAACCCGGGTGGCGGACATGGCCGCCCACAAGAAAAATACAAGACCGCCGGCAAGTCCGCCTGCTGCTCCTACGAACAAAGGCAAATTGTGACGCGCCAATTTTTGCAGCGTCATCGAATTTTGTATGGTTGCCAATTCGTCGTGTATTTTGTCCGGTTTCATGCCTTTTATGTACCCGGGAAGTTGATTTTGGAAGCCCCCGAGAGTATTTATAAAGTTAAACATATAATTTTGTGCCCTTTTTTATAGCTGTAACTTCATAAATCAGGGTTTTTATATCGATAACTTTATAAGTTCGCGTTCAAGGCGTTTGAGAACCTATGCTCACAAGATGTAATATTATTGGACCATGAATGTGCTGCAAGCCTTCCAACCTACTATTGTTTTTGATTCTTATCTGCGTTTTGCAGTGGAGCGACAAAATATTTTCTGGCGGCGGCTGGAGGGACAAAGTGCTCCCTGGACTTGCGACCCCATACTTTTGAAGTGGAAATTCACCAACGCATACAGAGTGCTTGATCGGGTCAGTCAGTATCTTTTGCGTGAAGTAATAAACGAAGGGTCGCAAAAGGAAGAAGAACTTTTTTTTCGAATAATTCTGTTCAAGCTGTTCAATAAGATTGAAACATGGGAATTATTGCGTTCACATTTAGGCGAGATAAGCTGGCGAACTTATGACTTCGACAAATACGATTCTGTTTTGACACAAGCCATGCAGGCAGGCAAAGCCATTTATTCAATGGCTTATGTGATGCCGTCAGGCAATACCGCCTATGGTGAAATGAAAAAACACCGCAATCACTTGCGTTTGCTTGAACATATGATGCAATCAGATTTGCCTGAAAAATTCTCGAAGGCTGAAACTCTGCAATCTGTCTACGAACAATTATTGGCTTTTCCCAGTATTGGAAAATTTCTTGCTTTCCAATATGCCATAGATCTAAATTACAGTGATTTGATTGATTTTTCCGAAATGGATTTTGTGGTGGCAGGACCTGGAGCCAGAGATGGTATAAGTAAATGTTTTGCGGCTGGAGACAAATACACCGATGAAGACATAATCAGTCTTGTTTGTGAAAATCAGGAAGATTTGTTTGAGCATGCCGGACTTGAGTTTAGATATTTGTATGGACGCAATCTCCAATTGGTCGATTGCCAGAATCTATTTTGCGAAATAAGTAAATATGCTCGAATAGCCCATCCTGAGTATTCAGGGGTAAGCGGAAGAACTAAATTAAAGCAAGTGCACAGTCCGGATCTGACGCCAATTGAGCTGTGCTTGCCGCAGAAGTGGAAATTGTCAACAGTTGTAACGAGCTAGGGTTTTCCCCAGTATCAGGATCGCCCTGTCCTACTAGCATGGAAATTGGGGGCAGATTTTAAATCGGGAATATTTCTATGGACGAATTCAATTTTGAAGACGTGCGCATTGCTGCGCCGTGTAAGTCGTCGTGGGCAAAAATGAAAGGCGATGATCGCGTTCGTTTCTGCTCGCAATGCGAACTGAATGTGTACAACGTTATGGATATGACGCAAGAGGAAGCGGTCAATTTAATTTCGGAAACTGAAGGCAGGCTGTGCATCAGGCTCTGGCGAAGGCGTGACGGGACAATCATCACTAAAGATTGTCCAATGAGTTTCAAAAAATTACGATACGGTTATGCTGTTCTATCTACTCTTATTGGTGGAGCTGTTTTGTCCACCATGCATTTCTTTGGAATGATAAGCAGTCAGGAATTAGAATTGGCGGAAAAGAAAAAAGACCTGGAAGCTGGTCATTGTGCCAGAGGCAGAGTAGTTGTTGCCGTGAAAAACATGACACGAGGAAGTCGTATTTTTCAAAGTGATTTAGTCGAAAGAGAGGTTGATTATCAACGAATCCCAAATAATGCGATAGGTTCAAAAAATGTCATTGATGGAATGAGATTGGCTAATGACGTGGAGGAAGGGACTATATTTTCATGGAGAGATATTCTGCCTCAGGAGGGTGCTTTGGTGAAGCCGGATCCTGAAGCGTTTGAAATGAATCTTACTCAAAGTGAATTGAAGGTTGTAGATGAGATTGCGCGAAAGAAGAGATCTTCAGTATCGCAAATAATGAACCGCTGGATTCATGAAAGAATCCAGAAGGAAAATTAGTTATGTCGGTGCTTAGAATTGATGATGTGCAAATTGCCTCACCATGCAGCGTTGCCTGGGACGACATGGATGGAGATGACAAAGTGCGCCACTGCTATCAGTGCAAATTGAATGTCTACAATGTAGCTGCGATGGAGCATCGTGAAGCGGTAGAGCTTCTGGGATTGCGGGATGATATCTGCATCCGGTTGTTTAGAAGAAAAGATGGAACAGTCATTACGCGCGATTGTCCGATTGGCCTGAAAGTAATGAAAAGATATGCGCGCATGGGATTCTTAATTATCGCCGGCATGTTCACCGGTTTTTCTATTTTTTGCACGCTGTACAGAGAACAAAATTATGTTGAAGAAATGGCTGGAAAAAAAGATTTACCTGTGTATCTGTCACCTTTAAAAGTCACTGTAGTTTATGTCATGGAAGATATTTCGCAAGGGTCCGTTATAACACCTGATCAAGTAAAACTGGTGGAGGTTTCAGAAAGTATAGTACCTCCTGAGGCGGCAAATACATTGTCGCAAGCGGTTGGCCGTGTCGCCAGGCATGGCATACCGGAGGGAACAATTATTTTTTTGCCGCAAGTGAAAGAATACAAAAGAGCGGAGTTTTGAGATGGAAAAGATTGAACTGGAAAATTTGCGAATTGCTTCGCCCTGCAAAGTTTCATGGGACAGTATGAAAGGTGATGACAAAGTACGATACTGCTCGCAGTGCAGCTTGAATGTGTATAACATTTCAGGCATGACTAAAAGTGAAGCAATTAAAACGCTTGGGATAGGTGAAAAGCTGTGCGTGACATTCTATAGACGTGAAGACGGCACAATACTTAATCGCGATTGTCCTGTTGGAATTAAACAAATCAAAAGTTGGTGTAAATTGACTTTTGCAATTTTTGGCACTTTTTTGACTGGATCAGTCCTGTTTCACACTATTTTCAAAAATGAATTGCAAGACAGATATGATCGACAGAAAGCATTTGACGACTATTCTCGATATGAAACGGGAGCCAAGCTGCAAGCGAAAGGAAAAGTTGTTTATGCTATTAGGGATGTAAGTCCAGGCTGGGTTATTAGGGCAGATGATTTGGAAGAAAAAGAAGTCGAGCAGTCAAAAATACCGATGGATGCTCTTACTTCTGCCAGTCTGGGTGCAGGACGTGTGTCTAAATATGGTATCAGTCAGGGACAAATCGTAAGTCAACACGATGTTATTGATACCTCTGTGAAAAATTATAGATTAAGACTCAGTCCAAGTGATAAAGAACGTGTCATCAAGATTGCTTGCAAAAAAGGCACCACTGTTTCAATCTTAGTTACTGAGATAGTACGAGAGCGGTTGTATATTGATATGTACAATCTTAATATCAAACCGGCATTAGGAAGATCTACCGAGAGCTCATCCTCATTTTGATTTCTTGCGTCCAGAGCCACCGGGCTTTTTGCCGCCATCTTAATCGGCAATAGATTCTGGTTGCAATGCTATGCAACCTGTAGAAGGATAAAGGTGACTGAAATGTTTAAATTACCAAATTTAGGTCTGTTTGTGACCGTTTTCAAAGCCGGTGTTGTTGTTGGCGTTTTTGTGGGTGCTGCAGCCGGAGCGCTGACTGGTGCAGCAGGCGGGCTCCTGACGGCACCTTCGTCGGGCAGAAAGTTGCGCGCCAAAATTAAGGAAGACGCTGAAAAGGGCCTGCAAACCCTTTCGCAAAACAGCGAAAAGCTCAAAGAACATGGACGGGAGCTGGTTGACAAAATCTCTCACCAGTTTGAATCATTCTCAATAAATGGAAGTGACCTCCACAACGAAGAGAGCGAAGAAGAGATAGACACCGAAGAGCCTCTTTCGGAAAACAGCGACCAGATGTCCTCGCGCAGGAACAATGGAAAAAATGGAAGGCGCCGCCGTCGCAGCGCTTAATGTAAGCCTCCAAAACATTTTGCTAGAATGTCGGGTCATGAAAATCCGGCATCTAGCTTTACTATCTATTTTGACCTTCCAGCTCGGCGCGACCAGTGTGCTGGCAGCTGTGGAGCCTGGACCCTGCGCCGACAAACGACAGCAGTTGCAAACATATCTTGAAAAAGCCAAGGCAACCGGATTTGGAACTGCGCCCTACGAGGCGGCTCTAGTCAAAATCGAAGAAAATGTCAAAGCGGGTCAGCCGGAAGCAGAGATACTCAAGCAAGTGAACTCGCTCACAGCGGCAATTTCAGCTCAGGTAAAAAGCGGCAAGGCAATTAGAGCTTCAGGAATGAGTATGGGTGGCGCCGATATCACCCAGATAAAGAAGTTGAAGAAGCTGAAAACACAGATTCCAGTCTCTCAGCTTGAATCCTATATGCTCACGCTTGTAAACAAGCATCGCAAAGAAAACAACATTCCTTCGGTGGGAACAGACAGCATTCTTTCCAGGTGTGCCCGCGAACATGCCGATGACATGGTGAAGCGGGACTATATGAACCACACCAATCCTGAAGGATTGGACGGATTGAAACGAGCAATGAAAGCCGGTTACAAGAAAGGGGTTCGAGAGAATCTGGCTCGTACCAAGTCAGGCGGCAACGGCATAATGCAGGTTGAAGAAGCCGATGTTGGGCTAATGAATTCACCCGGACACAGAGCCAACATTTTGGATCCCGATTTAAAATATGTCGGCATCGGTATTTCTTATGAACCTGTGACCTGGCAGATTCGCGTTTGCCAGATGTACGGAAAGTAAAAGGTAAATTCTGGTTTGATAGATTTATATCTCAAGAGGGAAAGATCTTGAAGGGTTTTATGTAGCTTCTTTTTATGAAACTGAAATTACTCTCTCTCTTATTTGCCCTGCTTTTATGTGCCACCACTGTGGTGGCGCAAGAAGTGTCGCCCGGTCCGTGCCTTGAAAAACGTAAACAACTTCGC
>CAZEQP010000059.1:0-10309 GCA_964514345.1 uncultured Candidatus Obscuribacterales bacterium | reverse complement strand
GGGCAATTTTTGAAAGTGAAACAAAAGGACATTCAAGCACTGTGCCTGCGCATTTGACTTTGGAGGCAAGTTCGCTTGTTATGGCACAGCCAAGAGATTCGCCATATAAAATGACGTCGGAACATTTGTATTTTGTGTTTTTCAATAAATAATAGTAAGCCGTCTGAGCATCCTCGTGCACCTGGGCAATATGGGCATCACCAGTGCTTTTGCCATATCCGCGAAAATCATAGGCAAAGACAGAGGCACCGCTTGCCAGAAGAAATTTGATTTTGTAGGCAGTTTGAGCGATATTTCCGCCCTGACCGTGTGTATAAAGTATGATTTGTTTGGCGCAGGGATTCTCGTATAAGCGCGCACTGAGCCGGACTTTCTTATCGAGTGAATCGAATACGACTTCTTTTGCTTTGATGCCCTGGATACAAACACCTTCATCGGGATCCGGATATTGTTTCATAGGCAGAAAAAGAATTTTGTCATACAGACCCGGATTGAGAGCCGGACACAGCATAAGCAAAATAGCAAGCACGATAGTCATAATGCATGAAAACACTCCCGTGACAAAGCCACGGAAAAAATATTTTTTGTTCATAGCCAAATTATCCCCGTTCTTCGACTATAGAACGGCACCTGAATAAATGGGTATTTTTTTGACAGTTAATTAAGTGATTTTGCAGGTTTTTCGCTCTGGTCGGTAAAGCGAAAGCCCTGTTCATAAAAATGAAGCGACGGAAAACCGTGCCCGCCGTCTATTTTTTCAAGATTGACTTTGAATCCGCGTGATTTCAAATTGGTTTCCAGGTCTTTATTGCATGTGGCTGGCACAACAAGATCCGATTTCATCAGTCCTATGTATATGCGAGTGTCTGAGGGAATTTTGCCTGACTTGTAAATCTGGCTTAGACTGCGGCTTTTGAGATATCCAGGTTGTTTTGAATTGACCGTTTCGGCATTCAGAAATTGGCGCACATTTTTGTCGGCTGAAGACTTGGCCAGAATTTCAAGATCGTCAGGCACCCCCATCGAAACTATTCCTTTAACAATAGATTTGACTTTGTCGCCGGCGCAGGAATAATACGAAAGGGCTGTATAAGCGCCGAATGACGTGCCGCACAGTTTTATCCTGGTCACGTTTGGAAAGTCATTTATATAAGCCTGAATAGTGGCGTCGATAGATGCAAAATCACCGGCGACTATCCGGGCCGGGTCATAATCAAGTGATAAAAAGCCGGCTCCCGGATATAAATGCTTGATACCATCGATTATGGCTGCATGACGGATGGGTTGAAGATAAGGTTCGTGGGGCTCGCCTCCCAGGGCGTGGAAATAAACAATGAGTTGATCCGAGCTCTTTTTGGGCGCAAAACCGAGGGGCTTTACACCTGCTATGGAAGCCGGAGCCGGCAGCACCAGAAAAGCCGACAAAAAGAGTAAAAGAAGTGATTTTCCCAGAGCGTTCACAATACATTGAGAGTAGAAGATGTTTGTAAAGGTTCCATGATGGGATAAAGGGTAAAGATTAACTTTTGATAAGAAAGCCTTTCATTATTTGTAAGACTGACTACAATTGGGACGGAGATGTCAAGAGAGTCCCCTGAATGCATCCCTTCTGGATAAACAAGATAGAAGAACAAAGACGAGATCGGAACACACTGTTCTGGATTGTGTTTTTTCTGGCTGTAATTTTTCCAGTATGTCTTGTAGGCAAGCTGGATGTTTGTTTGCTCTTTTGCATCAGCTGTTTTGCTGCAGCCATAACCAGACTTTATTACTACTATGTGGAAGTGAGTAAAGAACAAGAACAGCTGCTTATTGCTGCTCACCAGGCGCAACTAACCGATGAAGAAAACGATGAAGAAAGCGATGAAACGCTGGCTCAGGCTCAAGCCGGAGCAACCGAGGCTGCCTGAATATTGTTTATTCTTCGTCGCTTGAAGAAGGAGTTGCTTCCACTTCTTCCGATTCTTCCGCGTTTTCTGCCACACAAACGGCTGCAATCCCGTCAGCAAAAGACTGGGCATCGATATAACGCGGCTTGATGATTGTTCTGCCTTTCTTATCGATAAAACCGACCATATTGCCAATTTTCACAAGTGCTCTGCCTTCTGAGAATTTTTCCGCTCTTGAATATTTGGGTTCAATGACCATCTCTTTTTCTTTGTTCATATAACCCCATTTTCCGGCAGTTTCCACCAGAGCAAGGTTTTCAGAATAAGCAGAGGCAAGGTCAGTGCCGGGTCTTTCCTGGAAGAAATCGTGCTGGTCAATCCAGCCGAATTTGCCGTTCCAGTGAACTTCGGAGGCGCCGTCCTTAAATACGGATGCCGACTCGTATTTCAACGGAATCGCCTCTCTTCCTATGGTGTCAATGAATCCCCATTTGTTGCCTTTGTCCTCAAATGGATTGAGCACCGGAGCAAATCCTTCAGAGAAGTTTTTTACATCCATATATTTAGGCTCGGCGATGTAGCCGCCACGTCTGTCTATAAAACCCCATTTGTCGCCCACTTTGACTGCGGCAAAGCCTTCGGAGAAGTTGCGGGCATCATCAAATTTGGGGTCGATTATCACTTTAGTATCGTGATCCATAAAACCCCATTTGCCGGCGTTATTTCTGAAAGGCGCCATGCCGTCTACAAAAGATCCGACATTGAAGAATTTTGGTTCTATCACTTCGTTTCCGGTGCTGTCGATAAAGCCCCACATCTTGTCTCGTTTTACAGCCGCAACGCCGTCTGAAAAGGACTTGGCGTTTTCATACTTCGGCTCTACAATCACATGACCTTTCCAATCTATAAAACCCCACTTTTTGCCGAATTCAGCTTTATCTTCCTCTCCGGTGGTCACAGCCACATTTGTGTCGGTGGAGCTGCCTCCCCCGCATCCGGATAGTGAAAGAACAAACAAACCTGTTATCAGTGTGGCAATAGATTTGCGCTGGAATTTTAAATAATTCAAAAAGGTCACCTATTTATAGTTTTTCTATTTCTGATTTTACCTGTTCGAGCTTTTCAGTGCTTCCGGTTTTACCCAGGTATTTGGCGTAAGTAGAAAGAACTTGCAGTTTCACTGCCCTGGAAATGCGCGATCCGGTATTATCGGACGTCGCTATGGCGGCTGCTTTTTCAATCAAACTGCCGGCTTGCTGGGTATTTTTCGCTTTCAAATATGTACTGGCAAGCATTCCCATAATCTGGCAAGTTTCAGGACTTTCTGAACCGTAAAAATTCTGGCTCAAAGAAAACGCGTCTTCAAAGGCATTGAGAGCTTCTTTTACCCGTTGCTGTTCATCCAGATAAAAATTGCCCAGCATTTTGTTGTCTTCAATGACAGCCATGGTTTTGCCGGTGGCTTTGTCCACCGAGACCAGCATTTTGTACAGATCTTCAAGCTGCGAAGTGCGTCCTGTTTGTCTGTAATTCTGGACAATTTTGTCCACCAGGTAAAGCACCACCGCTTGCTCTCTCTGACTGGAGCGAAAAGCGGCGGCCAGAGCACGTTTGTAATACACCTCGGCCACGTCTGATTTGTATTTGGCGCGAGACATGTACAGATTTCCCAGGCTTTTATAAAGCTCCGAGAGCAAAAGCACATTTACATGCGGTTCTTTTGCCAGCATCTCGTAAGCTTGATTGTATTTTTGTTCTGCTTCGCTGACTTTTTCCAGACCCAATAATGCATCTCCGAATAAAGTCAGGAAGAGCGCTTTATCACCATTGGAAATGTTTTTGTTTTGATCTATAACCGCTACGGCCGGATTCAAAATAGTGCGAGCTTCAAAATACTTTTTCTCCGACAAATAAACCTTGGCAATCTGGCATCGAGCCGTCACGGCTTGGATACTGGAAGAACGATAAGCGTTTCTTGCCAGAGTTAAACAACGTTGTGCATTTTTTTCTGCAGCGGCAAATTTCCCTTCTCTGCGCTCCACTTCAGAAAGTGCTTCCAGAACAGGAATTAAACCGGCGCTTTCTTTTCCAGCCACTTCTTCATGGGCATTGGCTGCATCTGTGAGGATGGTTTCAAGCTCCGAATATTTTTCATCGATGTTATTTTTGAATCTGAGCAAGGCAAGATTATCATTCAAAGTCACCACTACAAGATTTTGTTCACCAAGAACCTTGATAGCCGCACTTCTTGTGTCGCGCAATAGTTTTTCCGCTTTGTCCCACATCTCCTTGTCCATGTAGGATACGCCGATGTCGTTCAGCTCGTAACAAACATCTTCGACTTCGTCTGGATTCTCAACTTTCTGGTCGGAGTTGGAATAAACTTTCAGCTTGGACTTGAATTTCTTTTCTGCACTTATGGTGTCTTTTTTGATTGATCCGGTCAAACCAATCAATCGCTTATTGTTCTTTTCTGCTTCCGAAAGCATGTTTGACATGCGCTGCAAATCAACAATATTCGCCAGAGCCGGCACCAGAAATTCAGGTTTTTCTTTTTCGGCCACATCAAGCGCTTTCATCGCCGCCTGTTCAGCTCCGCCGAAATTCATCTGGTCGAGCGCTTTGCGATAGTCGGCTGAAAATTGCAGAAAGCGGTGTTCAGGAGGCTCTATTACTCTCCTAATATTGTCCTGAAATACAACAACACCACCAACGATTAAAACGGCGGTGACACCGGCAACGATGTGGGGCGGAATGCCTTTGCCTTTTTCTGCCCGGCGTTTTATTAGTTGACTGTTGAGAAAATGCAGAGTTGTTTTTATTGAATTGGATTCAGGCGGATCATTGACTTTGTCCAGGTCTTCGATCACCTGTTCCATTGCCTGATAACGATGACCTGGCTTTTTGGCCATGCACTTAAGAATTATCATTTCAATCCTTGAGTCAGGCTCAAGACCATCGCGCAATTCAGACAGTGATTTTGGTCTTACCGCCGTTTGCATGTGAAAAGTTTCGTATACGTTTCCGCCCAGAAGGGGCGGCTGTCCGGTCATCGCTTCATACATGAGGCATCCGAAAGAATAAATGTCCGAGCGGTTGTCTATGGTTTTGGCCATACATTGCTCAGGACTCATGTAAAGCGGAGAACCTACGATTTCACCTGTTTGGGTGAGAGCCATTTTGGCGATATCTTCTTCACCTTCAGGCATCAATTTGGCAATACCGAAATCGAGAACCTTTACAAAATCAGCTTCATCTTCTTTGTGCATGATACAGATATTGCTTGGCTTCAAATCACGGTGGACGATTTTAGTCTTGTGGGCGTGGTCCAGGGCGCTTGCGATTTGTTTGAATATTTTCAAGGCTCGCTGAATATCGAGTTGACCGACCTGGTCCAGAATTTCAGACATGTTCTGACCTTCAAGATATTCCATAACCAGACAGTTCCTGCCCAGATCGTCGGTGAAAAATTCGAAGATTTTGATGATGTTCTTGTGACGCAGATTTCGATAAGTTTTGGCTTCCTGCCAGAATCTTTGCACTCTAACTTGATCCCGCAAAACTTCAGAATGCAGTACTTTGATGGCGACTGCGCGTTCTGTGCGCAGGTCGATAGCCCGGTAAACTGTGGCCATACCGCCCCGTCCCAACAAAGATTCAATTTGAAAGCGCTGGTTGAGAACTTCGCCCAGCGAAACTTCATCATTCGGCTGCATATGCATAGGTGCATTTGGATTTGGAGGCTGCTGCATAAATATGGAATCCCGCCCAAGAATTATTTATATACTTCCCCTTAAATAGAGAAGTTATTGCAGTTTTGAGAAATTGGCGGTCTGGAAATATTAAACGGCTGATAAAGTACCCTTCCGCTCTTAACGCAAACCGGCTTTGCGCTGCGCCGCTTCCCATTTTCGAAGCTTCTGCACACCCAGATCAAATTCTCTGGCAGTGGCAAAAAAATTATGTTTGCCATCGGCGCGATCCGGGTCTCGAACATAATATATGTAATTTGTTTTTGCCGGCTCTACCGCGGCTAGCAAGGCTTCCAGTCCCGGACTGGCCACAGGACCGGGTGGCAGACCTTTATAAAGTCGTGTGTTATAAGGCGATTTGAGCGCCAGATCGCTTTTGTACACTTTTCCGTTGCCTTTCCATTTACCGGCCAGCTTGGAGGCGTAAACAATAGTCGAATCCATGCTCAAATTCATTTTAGTATCAAGACGATTGAAAATGACCGATGCCACCAGAGGGCGTTCTTCCTTCAGTTTGCATTCGGTTTCCACAACAGATGCGATAGTGACGACTTCACGTGGTGTGAGCCTGGCTAACTTAGCCTTAAGTAGTATATCTTTGGCATAAACAGACTTGAACTTTGCCACCATAAGCGCCACCAAATCTTCAGCCGTAGTATCAGCCTGAAGATAGTATGTGCTGGGAAATAAATAGCCCTCCAGATTTTTAGCTGAGGGATCTAAGTCTCTAATCAAACTCACTTTGTTCAACAGGGCAAGCGCTTTTGCCTGGTCGCCTATCTTCAAAGAAGCGTTTTTAGCCATCGCCTCTGCAATATCGAAACGGTTCCAGCCTTCGATGATGGTGATGCTTTCATGCTCGGTCCCGCCTGATTCAAGTTCTTTCAATACTTCCATGGCTGATATGGGCGAGGGAAAGCGATAGTCACCTGCTTTCAGTTTTTCGGTGCGTGCACTTAATTTGAGATATATTTTCACGGCTAAAGCGTTGTCAATAATGCCGTCGTCCTGCAAAGTTCGCACTATTCGGTCTACATTTGCCCCTCTGGGAATCCTCACTATAGTGTTTGACTTAGTGTGGTCATGCCTGCCGTTCAAAGACATATACATCCAGACCAGCGTTCCGCTTATAATCACGGCGGATATGGAGAAAAGAATCAATAAGGCGCTTATTATTCGCATTTGCCAAGTGGGGCTGAAAAATCTGGGTGGGAACTTGCCTTTGAAAAGGGCGTCTAAACATTTAATTGTATTAGAATCAAAGCAAGTTATGCCTCCATTTAACAAAGCTCTTTCCGGTCTTTTATTGATGTTTTCTCTGGCTCTTCCTGCAGCCAGTCAAGGACGTCCCGAGGTCAGCCGGCAGGAATTCAGAGTCAATATTCCGGTTTCATCTGTGCCTGCCACCGCTCCTCCTTTTGTAAAAAATTCAAATTCTAATTCAAGTTCTAATTTAAGTCCGTCACGCGTTTATGAAGGCAATGTCAGCCGTGCCACTGCATCCAGTGCGTTGATTGATACTTCAGCTTTGCGCGGGCAAACAGGAATGCGCAGTGTGGGAGCCGATACTTACCGGGCCTGGATTGATCAATCTCACCCTCAATTGCAGGCGTCTATAGCAAAAGGTTCGGCCAATCAAGTTCTGGTAGTAAAAGGACACTGGGACAATTCGGGAAAAGTGTTGAAAAAATTCAATATACCCTTTGAAAAGATAGGCTCCGAAGATGTTTCCAGACGAGATTTGAGTGGAGTAAAAATAATCATTATTGATTGTCAGGGCAAAATGGATCTGACCGGAAAACAAAAGCTGCGCGACTTTGTTATGCGCGGTGGTTATCTTTTATCGACTGACTGGGCGCTGGATAATTGCATCTCCGGTGCTTTTCCCAATACAATTTCCTGGAATAAAGGAATGAATAAACAGGGGACATATGATGATGCGATGGTGGTGAATCCGGACCCAGTTCTATTTAATCGGGCAGTCACTCACGCACCATGGAAGCTTGATATAGAGAGCCATTTAATTCATATCAATAATCCGCAAATAGTGAAAGTGCTTGCAGTCAGTGAAACTCTCAAACGGCAAGATCCCGATTGTATCGGGGCTCTGGCTGTGTTTTTTAAATTCGGGCGCGGCTCGGTTTTGCATATGGTGGGACATTTTGAAAATAACAGCCCAATTCCTGTCGGTGAAATGTTGCCTGATCCGGCCCCTGTTATAGGCATAGGCTTGCGCCAGGCTCTTGCCGCCAATTTTGTGGCTGCCGCCCTTGAAGGTAAGAATTTTTAGAAACCCTGCGATCATAGTGAGAAATTTTCACCCTTCCACGTTTGTTAGCACTTCGGCTCGATATCTAACGATACAGTTAGAAATTGTATGCAAAGCGCCAACATTCGTACCAGACCGCTCGGTCAAGACCCCTTGATCTGTGTTAGATATTTGCTAAGATTTTTTTTGTATGAAAAATAGCGGGATGCCGACTGCCAAAATGGCCATGCCGCCAAGAGACTCAAGTTTGTAATCCAAAAAAGTGCTGAGAGCCAGAAAAAGTGCCACGGCTGTCACCACTACCGGTATTACCGGAAATAGAGGGCTGTAAAATTTTTCTGGGTCTTTTGTTTTTTCAGTCAAACGCAATTTGATAATTGAAGCTGCCACCATGGCAAAAAAGATCCAGATTGAAAAACCGGTGAAAAAAATCAAGCGTTCAAAACTTAGGGCAAACACAAGCAAACAGGACCATATGCCGTTAAATAAAATGGCTCTGACCGGTGTCTGACTCTTTTCTTCCACTTTGCCCAGGGCGGCAAATAACTTGTTGTCTGCCGCCATGGCAGTGGCGATGCGGCTGCCGGTCAGAAGCAAGGCGTTCACTGTGCCCAGCGCATAGATCATAATGAAAATGCCCAGAACTTTTGCCGACGTTTCACCTGCCTGACCGCAAATAACTGAAAGCAAGTCGGTGCCTACAAGTTTGGCCTGCCTGATTTGTTCTACTGGCAAAAACCAGAGATATAAAAAATTCATGCAAACATAAATAATAGTGACTGCAATACACGACAGAAAAAGGGCAAAGGGAAGAGATGAAGTTGGTTCTTTTGTTTCGCCTGCCAGAAACAAATTGTCGCGCCAGCCGCCGTATGCCCACATAATGGGCACCAGGGCTACTCCCAGATCTATTAAGCTGAAACTGTTCAAAACAGAAGGTGAAAGAAAATGACCAAAATCTATATTGTTGGCCGGCTGTTTTAGAGCAAACAAACCCATAATTATGACAAAAGTTATGGCCAGAATTTTTAGCGCGGTGAGGGCATTTTGCAGGCGGCTGCCCACTGCAAGCCCGAATAAATTGCAAATAGTCAATAATATTATGATGGATACGGCCAGAGATTTAGTTTCAACTTGACCGGCTGTACAGGGCAGAAACTTAACGGCAAATTCACCGAACATTATGGCAATGGCCGCCACAGAACCTGTTCTTGTAATTAAAAGTTCAGACCAGGCAAACAAAAAACCGGCCAGTTTGCCGTAACATTCACGCAAAAAGACGTAATCGCCGCCGGTATCTGGAAATCTGGTGGCAAGCTCGGCATAACACAAAGAACCGATGAAAGAATATATTCCGCCTAAGATCCAGGCGATTAAAATCCAGGCCGGTGAACTGAGGTGCGGGACTACTTCGGAAGGCACGCGAAATATGCCCGCACCAATTACGATACCGATGCTTATGGCAACCGAATCCCAGCGGCCAAGTACCCTGTTCAACGGCTGATTAATTTCCTGCTTTGCTGTTTCCTTCTTTGGCTATTTGAGCGGATTGAAGCAGCTTTTTAGCTTCAGCCTCTCTGTTTTGCGACTTGAGGAAATTGCTGTATTCAACAATTGCCATCGGGTCTTTAGCCTTCAAATTGAGCGCTCTTTTATATTCGACTTCCGCTTCTTTGACTTTGCCCTGTGCGGCAAGAATTGATGCGTGTCTGTACACCGGTCTGGGGTACTCTGGAGCCATTTTCATGGCAATCTTCTGTTCTTTGACGGCGGCGGTCAAATCGCCTTTGCGTTCATAAACCCAGCCCAGCCCACAGTGTGCAAGCGGGCTGCGATCCAGGCGCAAAGAGCCTTTATAAGCTTCGATGGCTTTGTCGTCTTCTTTGGCGTCGGCATAAATATTGCCCAGATTCATCAGAATGAGCGGGTTTTTGCTGCCATCTAGTTTGACTGCCCGCTTACCTTCACCAATAGCTTTTTTGAAATCGCCTTTTGAATCAAACAAAACACCAAGATTCATATGGGGCATCGGGTCTTTGTCTTTCAGCTCGGAAGCCTTTGTATAAGCTTTTATGGCGTCGTCAATTTTGTTCAGTTTGGCGTTGGCCAGACCCAGGTCCATCCAGGAACGGAAACTGTCCGGCTTCAAAGCGACTGCTTGTTCGAATTCTCTGGCGGCTTCAGGCATTTTGCCCTGGTTGGCGTAAATTTGTCCCAGAATCACGTGGGGAAGGTGACCTTTAGGATCAAGCTTCATAGATTGTTTGCACTCAAGGATGGCAGTATCGTACTGGTCCATGGAAGCGAGAACCGCACCCAGTCTCTGGTGAGCTTTGGCATTGTCCGGCTCGACTCTTATAACTTCGCGAAAAGCGGCGGCTACTTGCTTGGTGCTTTTT
>CAZEQP010000058.1:0-10370 GCA_964514345.1 uncultured Candidatus Obscuribacterales bacterium | reverse complement strand
ACCGGAGACGAAGCGGCTTCTGTAGCAGACTACAAAAAAGCAATTGAACTTAATCGCAGTCTAGCGGTAAATTATTTCAAAAACTTAGCCAACGAAAAACCAGTCGAATCAGGTAAATTACAACGCGCGCGACTTGTCGGCAATCGTATTGTGATGACCAATCAAAACAATGTTGAAGTCAACCGCAACAACGTAAGCTGCGTTCAATTTTACAAAGAAGCCATGAATGCACTGTATCCTAATGGTTTTACCGATAACCCGTCCACACTCTCAGAATACAAAGAACCACTTTCCGAGCGTCATTTAATCAGCGATGGTCAAAATATAACTCTACGTGACGGAGGCGTTTTCCCCGGCGCCGACGAATATCACGGTCCAGATATAAAAGCATCGCTCACCGCATTGAATGACCAGATTCGCAGCGACTCGACTAATTCTGCATATTATTATCAACGCGCCAAAGTTTTTCAGAAAATGATGAAAGTCGAAAACGCTATTCGCGACTACAACACTGCAATCAGTTTGGAACCAAACCGCGCTCAATATTATGTCGGCAAAGCATCACTCTATCAACAGCTCGGCAAACAAATGAAAGTCGACGCCCTGGTGCAAAAGGCACGCTCTGTCGATCCCACTGTTCCGCACGTGATTAAGTTTGCAGTCGAGCCCTACCCGGCTAGTTTTAAATGGACAGGCACTGACGACTAGGCGACTGGCTACGACAATTAGTTTTTTCTGGCTGTGAAAAAAAAGAACTTACTACAGGAAAACTGCCTCAAAGTTATCAAATATGTGTCCTCCCATATATTTTTGCCCCCGTTTTTATATGGGAGGACCTATATTCACTTTTGGGCTTTAAAGTTAATTGAATCTATTGAATGAAATTGGATCTTTTGATTAACGATAGGTGAAACCTGTCGCAGGTCGCATACAATTTTTCCCTTGGCAACGGTGGAATGTTTCTAAATTCGAGGGGGAAAACAGATGAGCACAGTCAACAAAAATCCCAAAGGATTACACACGGTAACTCCAGGTCTCACAGTTCATGATGCTAAAGGCGCTGTTGAATTTTACAAAAAAGCATTCGGCGCCGAAGAAATCAAAGTCGCCATGGGTCCTGACGGCGAAAAGGTAATGCACGCCGAACTCAAGATTGGCGATTCATTCGTCATGCTTAACGATGAATTCAAAGAGATGGGCTGCCTGAGCGCAAAATCACTGGGCGGTTCACCGGTGGTTATATATCTGCAAGTCGACGATGCCGACAAATGGTTCGACCGCGCCGTCAAAGCAGGTGCTGAAGTTTGCATGCCGCTTGCCGATCAATTCTGGGGAGACAGATTCGGACAACTGACCGATCCATATGGTCTCAAGTGGGGCATCTCCACTCACGTCAAAGATGTGACACCGGAAGAAATGAAAGCGGCAATGGAAGCCTGGTCTCAAAAGGAAACATGTGGCGCGAAATAAATTCAGATTCTATTTGCGTTTCTAAATAATCGGCAGAGGGCGGTGCGCAGGCATCGTCCTCTTTCTATTGAGGTTTCACTATATTGCCTGACGATATAATAGAAGAATCTGTTTTTTCAAACTCACAAACTTAAATGCCTGAAGACAATTTGCTAGATTCGCTGATTCTCGCTTATCCGTGTCCCATCAAATGGGATTCGATGAAAGGTGATGAAAGAGAGCGATTTTGCAAGCAATGCTCAATGAAGGTTTTTAATATTTCGGATCTGTCTAAATCGGAAGCGGAGTCTTTTCTTCAAGACAATCTCAAGAGTGAAACTCTTTGTGTCAAATTTTTTCTCCGTTCTGATGGAACGATAAAAACTAATAATTGTCCTCGTATTCTTCGTCCGGTTTATGACCGGCTCAAGTGGATACAAACGGGACTTTCAGTTGCGTCGATGTTCATTGTATCTTTGATAACAGGCTGTTCCAAAAGTGAAACCATGGTTCAGCCACTTCCCATGGGTCGCCCACACTTGAGCCTGGCAGAGAAAATCAAAGAGAAGGTGTTATCACCAGAGGCAAAATCTCCAGAAGAATCAAAATATTTGTTGAATTTGCAATCAACTTTCAAGTCTAGGCGAGTCTTCGATCCAGAAGCTTTGAGCGATTTGAAAAAATTATACGCTGCAAACCACCAGGAAGAACGTTTGTTCAGAGTCAAATTGCTACAGGCTCTTGTTGACACAAAGAGTCGAGCTAAAGAGTGTCTACTTGATTCTAAACTGCTTTTATTAGAACAAGACAGACAAGAAACAATAAACCGCCTGCTAAGTCAAGCTGAACTCCTGGCGGCAAAAAAACAATATGATGAGGCATGGAAATCAATTTCTGAATCTATTGATGTGGCTGGTTGCGACCCTTTCTACATAGCCGATTTGACCAGTATTCCAGATGGAACAAAAAAATGGAAATTAGTCGGCTCATACGGTGCCGTTGAGACTATCGTAACAAGCGAGGCTTTCATCCATCGAGTGATTAGCCTTTTGCAAAAACTGGAACCACATGTAAATCAAGCCGCTCTTTTGAAAGAACAACTTGAATCTGCATTAAAAATTGCAGAATATACAGCTGCGGTAAATGAAAAGGGAATTGCAGATGTTTTTGAAAGAACCAGAAAATCTGCAGAGCTTGCAGAGTTAGTCAACTGCGATGTGATTGCTCTGGCCAAAAGAGACGGAGTGAAGAAGCTGTCAGAAGTTGCCTTTCTGGAGAAATATCAGATAAACGAATTTCTGAAGAAATCCCCAACAACCCTCTGTGACCGATTTGTTGAGTACAAAGAAAATTATCTTACTCTAAAAGGTCCAGCTGAAACTCGAGCCGTTTCTGATGATTCAACTTATTTGATTTTTCTGACCGAGCCAGAAATCTCAGAAGATGGACTAAAGCACTCAAAAAAATATTTCCACGTTGAAAAAAATCCCAGCCCAGACAAGATTCAAACCATAAGAAAAGCGCTGGAGAAACAGATTAAACAATCTGCAAACTAGAGATGCCGCCTTCCTTAGTCACTTGAATTTGCATGGGGAACATTTCGCGCACGTCAGAGATGTGCGTGATGACTAGTATTTTGGCGAAATCTGATTGAATCGCTTTGATTGATTTCACCAGTTTTTCGCGTGAGTGTTCGTCTTGCGAGCCGAAGCCTTCATCTATGATGAGCGTCTCAAGACGCGCTCCCGCTCGGCGGGCGAGCAAGCGGGACAGGGCGATACGAATAGCGAAGTTGACTTTGAAAGCTTCTCCGCCGCTGTACAATTCATAGCTGCGTGTGCCGACTTCATCGCCGATTAAGATTTCGAGCGTTTCCTGATTGGCACCGGATTTTGTTTTTTGCTGGGTGATTAAACCGACATGCATTTTGTTGTCACTGAGCTTGCCTAAAATGCGATTGGCTTCTGCTTCGATTTCGGGAATTGCTGTTTCGATAATAAGAGCTTGAATACCTTTTTTACCGAAAGCCTCGGATAGAAAAACATAGTCTTCACGCTCGCTCAAAAGTGCTTTCTGAGCCGCTTTTTTCTCGTTCAGAGCTTCCAGATCTTTCTTTGTTTCTTGAGCCGAATTTTCAAAAACAGCACATGAGTTTGATTTTTCATCACGTCTGGTTTCAAGTTCTTTGATTTGCAGCTCGATAGTATTCAAGTCCACCGTTTTATTTTCATTGACGCTCTCATCTTCATCCTGCAAAGATTTCAGTTCGTCTCTAATTTCTGAAACTCGATTTTCTTTGGCGAAAAGACGTTTTTCATAGTCTGAAATAATTTGTCTGACTTTAGGCAATTCTTGATTCGCCCGCGACAGATCTTGCAGCTTCTGTTCGTAAATCATAAGCTCGGCAAGTTTGGACTTGAGCTCAAGATGGTTTTCGCGATTGTACTGAAGCTCGTCTATTTTCTTCTGGTTGTCGACCAGCTTGGCGCGCCACTCTTGACCGTAGGACTCAGCGTCCATTTCGTCTTTTATTGACTGCTCTTTCTGAATCAATCCTGGCAATTTTTCTTCATTTGCTTTCAGCGCAGCAAGATCTTTTTCCAGCTTCTGATGCTTGCCTTCAATGTGACGGCGTTGTCTCATTTCAGACTGCAAATTGGAAAATAAAAAGGGATCAAAATCGAGTTCTTGCAACTGTACTTGAATGCCGGCGAGACTGGCTTTTTCCACCTGCGAAAAGTCGCCTGTTTCAAGCTTTTTCTCAAGCACTACAAGGTCAGTTTTAATTTTTTCGAAATTCTGGCGAGATTCAAGCAACGACTTTTCTTTTTGATTGAATGCACCAATTTTAGTATCAAATTCTTTTCGACCTGCCAGTTTTGCCTTCAAGTCTTTGTACTTCACCCGCATGGCGTCGCGCTGGTCGGACAGCTCTTGTTGGCGCACCACCATCATGTCACGCTCAGAATTCATGCTGGTGATGTCGTGCTTATATTTGTCTATTACTTTGACTTTGTCCACAATCGGTCCCGAGCACAAAGGACAGATGCTTGTGTCGACATTTTTCTCAAGTTCGTCAATCTTGCGCTGAGTGTCTCCCTGATGACGATGAATTTCGGCGGACTGTAACTCAAGCGTTTCAATCTGCGATTTAAGCGAAATGCCTTCCTGCTCGACAATCTCAAATTCAGCCTCAAGTTTATCCAGACCTGAGGATTCTTCTTCCAGCGCCTGTCTTTCTTGCAAAAAAGACTCGGATGAATCAAGCAGTTTTTTCAAGTCTTCCAGAGCATTTTTCTTTTGCTCTATTTCGGCTTGCAATTTCAATTTTGCTTCCAAAATTTTTGATTGCAATTCTTTTTCACGATTGGACAATTGCATATAAGCGTCCTGCTTGCCCGACAAAGCCAGCTCATTTTCAAGCAGCTCTTTGTACTCGGCGTATGCAGCTTGAGTTTTTTCTTTGCCTGCCGTGTCTGCGTGCAGAACGGACTGTTTGTCTTTCAAGTCTGAAATTTCTTGCTGGACATGCTTGAGCTCATACTCAAGATTATTGCGCAGCCCGACCAGTTTTGACTGAAACTCGATTTTTTCTTCTTTCAAACCTTGATACAAAATGGACTTCTGGTCTAATTCTTCGACCGACTTGCGTGTTTGCAAATACAGACTGGCTTGCTCTTCGATGACACCTGACTGATCGATTGTTTTTTGCCAACTTTCTTCTTCCTTCAGACTTTGCTCAACTTGCCTTTTTAAACTGAGCACGTCCTCTTCGATTTCTTCAAGCTGTTTGGAAAGCAGACGCGATTGCTCGACACCAAGACGTTTTTTCTCAAGCTTGTCTTTTATTTCTTGGCGCAGGGCATCAAGCTTTTCCCACTCTTGAGTCAGACTCTCCAGCTCTTCTTTTTCGATTTTCAGCTGAGCGTCAATCTCTTGCGATTTGACTTCAAGCTCGTCAATTTTTTGCAGCTCGCCTTCCATAAATTCAAGACGCAGCTTCAATTCCTTGGCTTTAGCGCGCGAGGCTTCTTGCATACGGTCGAAATATGAGAGCCCCAGAATCTCGGACAAAACTTGTTTGCGTTCAGCCGGTTGTCTGGTGGTAAATTCGTCGCCTCTGCCCTGTTTGAGATAAGCGCTATTGACGAAAGTGTCAAAATCCATGCGCAAAAGCTGGCAAATTGCCTGCTGAGTATCGCGCATGCTTGAGCCTGTTAAACTTCGCCAGGATTTTTTCTCGCCACCGCCACCGGCAAATTGCTCCTCGCTTTCGGCTTGAGCCACTCCGGCTCCAACTAAAGCCGGGACGGCGCTAGAGCTGGATTCTAATACTTGAAATTCAAGCCCACCTTTGGATGCGCCGGCTCCTCCGCTTTTGGACATGCGTCTTTGTCTCGTTCTGATTATTTTGAAAGTGCGCCCTTCATAATCAAAAACTACTTCCACCCGCATTTCACTCTCGCCTATACGAATGAGCTCATCCGAGCTTGAACGTGCGGCTTCCCAGATTGCCCAGGTGACCGCATCTAGTAGCGCCGACTTGCCCGAGCCGTTTGCGCCGGACAAACAGGCTACATTGACCGACTCAAGGTCAAGCCTCAATTGCGCATAACTCATGAAGTTGTGAAGAGTTAGAGTCCTCAGTATCAAGAGGCGGTTCCCTTGTCAGTAAGACAAAATTTGCCGGGCGACTTAAGATATAGCTTAATGACTTATATGTTAGATCAACTGAGAATTTATCAAAAGCTGTTTTCTTTAAGCGCTTTATTTCTTTCCGGCTTTGCCGCGCTTATTTATGAAATAGTCTGGCAGCGCGTACTGGTGCGCTTTCTGGGCGGCAGCTTCTCTTCTGTTTCATTGATTGTTTGCATATTTTTAGGCGGAATGGCGATAGGGGCGATTCTTTGCTCGATAACCCAGAACCGCAATCTGATCAAATCGCCTCTTAAAACCTGGGCCAAACTGGAAATGCTGCTTAGTATGTGCGGTTTCGGTTCAGTTTTTCTCGCCAATCCAAACGGCTGGAACTACATTTGCAGTTACACTTCGACAAATCCTGCCATCAATACAGCCATTGCAATATTTTTATTATTAATTCCGACAATTTGCATGGGTGCCACCCTGCCTGTGGCGATTCACTATTTTTCTCAAATGGAGGAGGCAAACAATAAATCCGCCACAATCTCCACTTATGCGGTCAACACAACAGGCGGTCTTGTCGGGGCATTGTGTTGCGCTTTTGCCATTTTGCCCTGGGCCGGAATTTCGACTACTCTGACCATTGCAACAGCTATCAATTTCAACATTGCTGCCTATCTTTCTTTCATGGTATCGATAAGCAAAACAGCAGCGCCTCAAGAAGTTGAAGAAGCTTCTCAATCTTTTGAAACGTCTCCAGTCAAATCTCCTCTCTTAAATCAACTCGCATTTATTTCCGGCTTTTCTATTATCATTCTGGAAGTGGCATGGACACGTTATTTCAATTTACTCGGCGGCTCAAACACGTATATGTTCAGCCTGGTGCTAGTGTTTACTCTTGCCGGGCTGAGCATCGCCGCCTGGCTTGTGCGGGACGCCAGCAAGCGTTTCATGTCCAATTTGCCAAGTCCATTTCCGGCTCTAACTGCACTTGCCACGTTGAGCGCTTTATCTGTGACAGCGAGCATTTATGCATTAAATATCTTTCCCGGCCATTATCATTCTTTATTGAGTCAGATGCAGAAAGACCTTCCGGGTCTCGCTTTCTTTCAATCCAAGATTGCCATCATCGCATTATGCATGAATGTAGTCATTCTTTTGCCAGCCACTATATGTGGCACTATTTTTCCTTTGATTTTGTCACTGGATCAAAAATCAAATTCAAGCTCTCTGGTCTCTAAACGCGCAGCCTCACTTCTTGCCCTCAATACTGGCGGATGTGTTTTTGGCTATGTGACTCTACACACTCTATTTTATTCCGGTCGCTCTTTTGCCGGCGTCAGCATTATTGAAACTTGTTTTCTTTTAGTGGCAGCCACATTTTTTGTATATGCAATTGTTCTGTTCTTCATGCAGAAAGAAACTCAGACTAACCGCTTAAACACTGCCAGTCTTCTGCTCGTTTTGCTGGTGGTGCCAGCGATTATCTTCAAACCGCACTGGCCCGCAGCCGCTCTCACCCAGAGCGACAAGGACTCGGTGCGCTTTTACAAAGAAGGACCAAACAGCGTAGTCAGTGTCGATGCATCGCACGGACTTATTCGATTGAAAACAAACGGTAAAGTAGAAGGGTCACTCCCTGACCCGGTGCCGTCAGACTTTCCGCCGATTTATTCGGATATGCCGACACAAGTTTTGCTTGGATTGATCCCGGCTTCATTTACCAACTCTAAATCATCGAAAGGTCTGGTCATTGGAATGGGCACTGGCACCACATGCGGCACCGCACTTCAGGTGCCTACAGTCAAAGAATGTACAGTAGTTGAGATCGAACCGGCTGTGTACGAGGCATCTAAGTTTTTCGCTTCGTCAAATCATTCACCCTGGGATTCTTCCAAATTCAAACTCAAAATCGCGGATGCAAGAAATTACTTAGCCGCCTCAAAAGAAAAATACGACTGGATCACATCTCAGCCTGGAGAGCCATCCAACTCAGGCTCCGCCGATCTTTATACAAGAGAGTTTTTCCAGCTGGTGAAGAGCCGTCTCACATCTGATGGCATTTTTGCTCAGTGGATTCAGTTATATGGAATTTCAGCAAACGATCTTAAAAGTCTGATCGGCACCTTCTATGAAGTTTTCCCAAAAGGATTTATTTTTCAAGCAAGAGGCGCGGGCGAAATTATTTTAGTCGCTACAGACCAAAGTTTTCTTGAAAGCTCTGTACACTGCGACCAATTAATGCTGGACAAAAAGGTGGCAGATATCTACTACTCTATAGGGATGCGCGATTGGCTTGATCTGATGGCTGACATTATTTCTGATGCTCCAAAAAATCTAACAGACTTTCGAGTAAACACTGACGACAATTTGATAGTGGAATTGAGCAGTGCAAAGTCTGTTCAGCCGGCAGAAGAGCAAATAAAGAATGTAGAAACAGCATTGAAATCTATTTGTAATTTGCCGGATGCATACGGCATTCCCGCCATTCCAAATTACAGAATCATGCGCTCCATACCGCTCTATACTTGCGCCAGTGACGAGATTTACATAGAGGGGCTTGAGCCTGAAACACTGGATATGAAAATAATCCAGAGCCAGAGACCAAATCAGTTCGGCCTGGTCTGGTTCAGTCAGTTGATTAAAAACAAAAACTTCACCGAACTGAGCAAGGCTGTCACTCCAACCAAAGTAATTTCACCCTTCGATTTGACCGGCTCAGCCCTCTGCAATTTCAAGCTGGGTAAGGATCCTCAAAAGTGTTTATCAATCCTGGAAAAATCTTTGGAGATTAATCCGCTTCAGTACATCGCCAATTTTCATGCAGCAAAATGTCACTACAACTTGGGAAATATCCAGGACGCACTCTATAGAATGAAGCTGGCAAGCCAGATTTATCCTGTAAGCAATCTGCCTCATATTTGGGTTTGTGCCGTTCTGGTGAAAGACGGTCAGTTGGATCTGGCAAAACAAAATCTTGAGCTTTTGAAAAAGCGTTCGCTAAAAACAGCCGAAGAAAAGTCTAGACTTGAAGCACTTAAACTGTCCATCGAAAACAAGTCCACTCCCGCAACAGATAAGATCATCGACCAGATTTTGCAGCCTTAGAATAAAGAAAACATCTTTATATGTCCCCCCATATATTTTCAACCCCTTTTTTATGTGGGAGGACACATAATCGGACACTTCATTCAGTCATTCATGGGTTTAGACACATATTTCTGATTTTCAGAAGGGAAGAGACATAAAATCCCAGGACTCGAATTCCGGCAAAAAAAATTCCAGGGTTCTCCCCGTCCCAATCGGCAAAGTCCCGTGTTATGATGCCAAAATGAAAAAGCTTTGCATTGCCCTACTGCTGCTGGCTTTCTGCCCTGTGGTCCTGACTCCGTTCATGGCTCCGCTCATAGCGCCGGCACAAGCTCAGCCTCCCGTCCTGGCTCAGCTTCCTGCAAGTAGCTACTACGAGGAGTCGCGCAGCCGCTACGATATGCCTTACATGCTCGAATATCTTCCTCCCTTGATGGGCGCAAGAGTGATGATCGTTCCCAGCGTATCCTTGAAAAAGACCGGAGCTCAAGTGGAAGGGAGCGCTTCATACCGCGTGGGCTGGTGCGGCAACGATGCGCCTACAAGAAAAACAGTAAGTGGCCAATGGAACGGCGCAAAAATCGCATTAGAATTAAAAGACTACGACGGAAAAACCGATGTTAGCCTCAAAGGAGATGTCGAGCCCAAAAGTGGAGTAGTTCGAGGAACGGCATCATTTGCCGATGGAGCCACCAGAAAATTCGCCCTTATTCCCGGAAAAGAAGGGTCACTGTCGGGCTACAATTTTCCCAGACCGGACCGCAGCGACGACAAACCTTATCCCGAACTTACTGAAGCAAAAAAACTGCAAGAGTATGCGCACCACATAAGCACGATGCATTTTCCCAAGGCACTTGCCACCATGAATCAGGCGATGGCTATCTACAACAAATTGCCAGCCAGTGACATTCGCCGTCTTGAAGCCGCCATGACTCTTGTTCATTTTTATGCCAATCCAAATATCGAAACCAGCGACAGCGGCAAAAGCAATATCTGCGGAAAAGTGCGCGAAGCCCAACATGCACTGGCCGCGGTGCAGCAAATGATTGACCATCCTGATCCCTCCTGGGAGGAAGGCGCGCGCGGGCAGCGCTTTGTTATGGTTTTGCAAGATGCGGTGCAGTTTTACAGCATGCAGAAAAAAGAAGACGAAGTGGATAAACTTTATACAAAAATGATTGCAGTACTGA